>JAIYBU010000201.1 GCA_027488335.1 Cytophagaceae bacterium | reverse complement strand
CGCCCAGCGGAATGCCGCCCAGCGGAATGCCGCCCAGCGGAATGCCACCCAAAGGCTTGAACATATCAAGGTCATAAAATAAATAAGCCAATTTTATTACGCCACGAGCATACGGCTTGAGTGTTCCGTCTTTTGTTTTTTCAAAAACCTCTTTTACTTGTATCAAATATGTATCTTCATTTTTGGCCATTGAAGCTAAATAAGCAATTGAGCCACTTCCGTAAATAGCCTGATTAGCTATTTTTTTCCCATCTCTGACCAAAGAAACATCAAACTCTTGTACGACGAGTTGCTTTTTCTCTTTTCGGTCTTGTTCATAGAACGGAAAGGGTTTTAAGGATAATTCGGTATCTTTACGACCAAAGGCTAAGTTTGAAGGAGCAACTTTGCCGTTAATTAAGCACTGTACTTTGATGATTTTCTTTTTTTCTTCTTGCGGAGTATCTACAACTTCGTTGAGACTCTGAGCGAAAGTTATCGTCGATGTTAGACCCAAAGTAATAACCATCACTTTGAGTCTGAGTTTAGAAAAGTTTGTCATTTTACAGCAATATTTTTAGTTGGAACTAAAAAGTTGAACATTTGTATTTTGATGTGTGTATTATCAGCAAAAGTTTTATGATTAAACGGTATCAAAAGACGTGCCAAATCATTTTTTTGAGGTTTATTGCTTATTTTGCAGGTAAAATTTTAGGAAATTCCTAAAACAGTACACAAAGACCGTTTCAAACTTAGATTAGACCAGTATTTTATTTCTAAAAAGAATTATTTTTTATGCCTATCAATATACGTCCATCAATTTTAATCATCGAAAACCAACACGTCCTAACCATGCAGTATAATTATGGAGGGCAAGAAGTATATAACCTGCCAGGCGGAAACTTAGAACTTGGCGAACACCTAAGCGAAGCACTCGCCCGTGAAATGCAGGAAGAATTGGGTATTGAGGTTTCGGTCGGCGAAATGATTTTAGTAGGTGAAGTTTATTTTGAAGACCGTAAGAAGCATACCTTACATATACTTTTTGAGGGAAAAATTACAGCAGGCATTCCGAATCTAAACCCAAAAGAAACATCGGCTTTAGCCATAAAATGGCTCACTATAAATGAGTTAGAAAGCGTAAATCTTTACCCCAACGTATCGAAGCAAATTCAAGACTATTTAGCAGGAAAACTGAGCAATAAATATATCGGAAAGATTGACCAGCAGTGGCTTTAAAAGTAGTTTTAAGTATTTCCCAATTTATTACAAATTCGTATGGTTAACTAACCTATTTCGTTCTTCCCCACAAAATACCGTAATTTGTAGTCAATTTTAAAAAGAACTCGTGCAGAATAATTATTATTTCCTTCGTCAGCTTACCAAGCAAATCGAAACCAAGATTGTGGGTTTGAAACTGATGGAATGTTTTAGTCAAGAAAAAGATGAATTGGTATTTGGTTTTGCAGCAGCCCGTGGCAAAAACCGAAACTATAAGGAGTTTTATATAAAAGCCGTTATTTTACCCGATTTTACATCTTTGTATTTTACTGATAAATTTGAGCGTGCCAGACGCAACAGCGTTGATTTGTTTGAGCAGTTGATGGATTTAGAGGTTACGGGTGTCAGGCAGTTTCTAAATGAGCGTTGTTTTTCGATTGATTTTGAACAAAATTTTTCGATTGTTTTCAAGATGTATGGTACTCGCTCAAATCTTATTTTGTGCCATAATCAGGAAGTAATTGAGCTTTTTCACAGTCGAATTATTAGCGATAAAAATCTTATAATTAACCAATTAGATAGAGAAATCGACCAATCTTACGAGCGTTTTTTGAGCGAAAAACAAGATTACAGAAAACTATTTCCAACGTTTGGCAAGGTTGTTAATGCTCAGTTAGAAGTTGGAAAAAGTACTTGGGAAGATATTCAGAAAATAGTTAACCAACTCGAAAACCCTCGTTATTACTTAGTTCGTTGGGAGCATCAACTGCACCTTTCGCTACTGCCCGTTGGCGAAGTTATTCAAGAATTTGAGCAGCCGATGGAGGCCATGAATGCCTTTTATATTGCTTATAATAAGGTCAATACACTTGATGCTGAGAAGGTGGAAGTACTTCGAAAATTGACCAAAGAAAAAAAACAAACCGAAGCCTATCTCCAAAATTCGTATCAACGCATGGAATCGCTTGATTCGGAAGTAAAAAACGAAGAAATTGGACATATTCTAATGGCAAATTTGCACCAAATCGAAGAACGAGCCGAACGAGTCGAATTATTTGATTTTTATCGAAACTGCAATATCACCATTAAACTTCGGTCTGACCTTTCGCCACAAAAGAATGCTGAAAACTTTTATCGTAAATCGAAAAACGAAAAAATTGAACTCGAAAAATTGATGGAAAACATCGAAAATCGAGAACAATTATTGACGGTCATTAATAATTACATTGAGAATATCGAAGCTGCCGAAAATCTAAAGATTTTGCGTAGTTATCTGAAAGCTAATGGATTAGCACCAAATACAAAACTCAAAATTCAATCATACAGAGAGTTATTTAAGCGTTTTGAGGTCGAAGGATTTGAGATTCTGGTCGGCAAAAACTCCAAAAACAATGACTTGCTCACGCAGCAATACGCCTACAAAGAAGACCTCTGGCTCCACGCCCGTGATGCGACGGGTTCGCACGTAGTAGTAAAATATAGAGCAGGAAAAAAGTTTCCAAACACCGTCATTGAAGCGGCCGCCTCTTTGGCAGCCTATTTTTCTAAACGAAGAAACGAAACACTCGCCCCTGTAATCGTAACACCTAAAAAGTTTGTACGCAAACCCAAAGGCTTCAATGAAGGACAAGTAATCGTAGAAAAAGAAGAAGTAGTAATGGTAGAACCGAAATTAATTCAAAATTTATAAAAAACTTTTTTTTAGAGGCTGGGGATTCCAACCTTTTTAAAACAAAAACAGTCAAGCATGTCAAACAACGATATTTTAAAGAAACTGCGTGTTGCCCTGCAACTACGTGACGACCAAATAGTAGAGATTTTGAAGCTGGCCAACTTCAATGCCTCTAAAGCAGAAATCGGAGCTTTTTTCAGAGATAAAGAACACCCCAATTTTAAACCTTGTGGTGACCAAATTCTGAGAAAATTTCTTGATGGACTCATCATACATTTACGTGGGCCAAAAGAAGACAAAAAGCCGTCGATTATTAAGAGCAATATTTTGGTTCAAGACCCCAAAACACCTACTAAGTAGTAGCGTATAGAGTGTTGGCGGGCGTTTCTCTAAAAGTCAGATTATTCACTTTTGGAGTTTATCTCCGTTAAACCTCACCAACACCATGGGATTATTATCGCAAAAAATCTTCATGGGCATCGTATGTCTGTGCGTTTTGGCCTGTTCGCAACCTAACAAACAGATTGAGCCCATTTCAAACGAAGTTACTATTCCGAAAAATACCGTAACTGTACCCAAAGACTCAATTATTTTACCGAAAAAAGATACAATAGTTATAAAAAAGGATACGGTAATCGTAAAAAAAGATACCGTAAAAACCGTAATTGTTCAAGATTCAGTCAAGAAAAAACCTGTTGGTGACGAGATTTTTGAGTTTTTTGAAGTCACTGCTCCCGAAATGTCTATACACTTACCGTCACATAGTATCGTGATGATACCCGTGACGAACGTTGGCAAAGATGTAGGCGTAGCCAATAGCTTTTGTGAATACTGGCTCTATACAAAAGAAGGAAAATTAGTTTGTCATTGCAAAAATACGGTCAGTGGTTTGCATCCAGTTTATGCCAATAATTTCAATACAAACAATCATCTACCACAATTTACCAAGAAAATTGCTTACGGCGAATATCGTTTAGTGTATAAAAATATCTCGAAAGACCCCGTGAGACAAGATTTAGTTTTTGGAACTATCATCAGCGAAAACAAAGACCAAATTGATGTAAAAGTAGATAGTGGTGAAATTCGTGAGTTTTGGATAAAAATTTATCCATCAACGAGCAATTTCAAGATGAATAATAATAACAGAGAGAGATTGTAGATAGTCAACGGTCGATGGACCACGGTAAAGTAAAAGGTTTAAGTTTTGATTATTAGTTTTTGGCATAAAAAATGACTTTCCGAAATCGTTTGCAATATTTATTGGTCGTAAGGCTACAAATCTCAAATAAAGATGCACTAAATCTTATTTTTTCAGGAAAAGTTTTGCTCAATGGCATCGTAGTAAAGTCAAATTCTGAAATCAAGCAGACCGATGAAGTTGTATATGAAGGACAAGTTTTACAGGAAGCAAAAAAACTAATTTACATTGCTTACTATAAACC
Source organism: Cytophagaceae bacterium (assembly GCA_027488335.1). Classification (GTDB taxonomy): domain Bacteria; phylum Bacteroidota; class Bacteroidia; order Cytophagales; family Spirosomataceae; genus Emticicia. The sequence goes on along the minus strand of JAIYBU010000201.1, from coordinate 65,107 downwards.
AAGGGGTATCGAAACAACGCTAAATACTACAATTAAAGATAATCTGAAAGCAATTTTACCTTTTGAAGACGATGTTTTTCCAGTCGGAAGGCTCGATAAAGAATCAGAAGGCTTATTGCTTTTGACCAATGACGGAACGGTTTATGACAAAATTCTGAGGAATGAAAATAAGACAGAAAAAGATTACACCGTTGTGGTTGATAAACCAATTACTACTGATTTTTTGGAAGCGATGTCGAGTGGTATCGTAATTATGGGAAAGAAAACCTTGCCATGTAAACTGGTTCAGATGGATGATGTAACGTTTAAAATTACGCTAATTCAAGGCTTAAATCGACAGATTCGGCGAATGTGTTATAAACTTGATTACGAAGTTTTGAGTTTGAAACGAATCAGAATTGGCGAAATTAACTTAGAAAATTTGCAGCCCAATGAATATCAGTATATTAGTGGTCGAAACCTATGAGGTTTTGAATGGTTGTGTTATTCAAAACCTCACAGGTTTGATTATAAATACTAATTTCTTCCTTTCGGCTTTTGCCCAACTTTCTTGATTGGCCTGCCATATTTCGCCCACTTTTCGGCCTTAATATCTCGTCTTACGTTTACTTTTTTATTTTTATCTAATTTTTCGTGAAATGCAAGTCCTACATCTTCTTTTTTGGGAGCCTTCACCAATACATGTTTCATTTTCACTTGTGGCCTTTCTGCTTCGGTGAGTTTATCAGAAATGGTTAGGTTTTCAGGCAATTCCAGTACAGGAATTTCGTAGTTCATCACGGCCTCAATGGCTTCGAGTTGCTCGATTTCTTTTTCGGTTACAAACGTAATCGAAACTCCTTTTTTATCAACACGCCCCGTTCGCCCAATGCGATGTACGTAGTTTTCGGGTACTTCTGGCACATCAAAATTTATGACGTGCGAAACCTCTGCAATATCAATACCACGAGCAATGATATCGGTCGCAATCAACATCGTACAACTCCCGTCTTTAAATGCACTCACGGTATTGAAACGATTATTTTGGGCTTTATTTGAGTGAATTACGCCCACTTTTTCACCGTACTTCTTCGAGATTTTATCGTAAAGTTGGTCGGCCAGCTCCTTGGTTGCAGCAAAAATCAGCACTTTACTCATGCTTTCGTCTTCCGCAAGCAACATTTCCAAAAGATTTACTTTCGTATTGAAATTCGGAACGTGATAAAGTGTTTGCGAGATATTATCCAAAGGCGAACCCGCTGGAGCAGCTTCTACTCTGATAGGTTCGTTGAAATACGTTTCGATTAATTGTTCAACTTCTTCGGTTATTGTGGCCGAAAAAAGCAAATTTTGGCGTCGAACTGGCAATAAATCAAGAATATTTTTGAGTTGAGGTCTGAAACCCAAATTCAGCATTTCGTCAACTTCATCAATGATAAGTTTCTTGAGCGATTTTGTCTTAATAAACCCACTCGTCAGCAAATCAATCAATCGGCCAGGTGTTCCTACTAAAATATCGACACCTTCTTTCAACTCTAAGATTTGCGATTTGATATTGACTCCACCGTACACACCTACGGTCATTACACTCATGTAAGTTGTTAGTTTCTGAATTGCTTCTACAACCTGCACTACCAACTCACGGGTTGGAACAATAATAAGAATTTGTGGAGTTTTTTCTTTTGAAAACTGATACTGACGCAAACTCGGTAGCAAATAAGCAAAGGTTTTACCCGTACCCGTCTGTGCGATTCCGCATACATCTTTGCCCGACATCACCACCGAAAATACTTTTTGCTGAATGGTTGTTGGCGTAGTATAACCCAACTCTTCGAGGGCATTGAGAAGCTGTTTATTGAGATTTAATTCGTTAAAAGTCATCATATTTTTGTCGATTGACCATCTAAATGGCCGTTTGTTATCAGATTTAGATAACAAAAATTCCTTACTTACGCTAAAAATAGCCCACAAAGGTAACGCTATTTTGGCAGTAAATAAGGAAAATTTAGTCAATACCAGTTAAGCGTGGCACTATTTGGTTTAAATTTTGGACCAAGTTGAATGTGACACACTTGTTATTATAACTCTAAGACCTGTTTTTCTTTCAAAAGCTCGGTTTTGAGTTTAGAGTATGGAATTTTATGCGGAATCGTTTTAGCATTGATGGCCATCACGGCTGCTACCGCCGCCGACTGCCCCAAAATCATAAAAACAGGCTCCATCCGAATCGAGCCATAAGCAATGTGCGAACTCGACACGCAAACGGGTACTAACAAATTTTTACATTCATTTTCTTTCGGCAAGATAGACTCATAAGCTATCGAATAAGGTTTGGCTGGATGCACGCCAATATCACCTTCATTCTGCACATGACCGTCGGATTTTATATAACGTTGGGCATTGTGAGAGTCCAAAGCATAAGAACCCATTCCGATTGGGTTAGGAACAAGCGTTTTTCCCAAAGCATCGGCTTCTTTCATTACAAATTTTCCTATCATTCGGCGAGCTTCACGGATATAAAGTTGGTGTGGCCAATTTCCGTTATCAATAAATTCATCTTTTGGCAAGCCCCATTGTTGCATTTTTTCTCTCACATCATTTGGTACACGGTTATCATTTTGCAAAAAATACATCAATCCTTTTTGGTATAACTCGTGTTCTTTGATGATTTGTTGGCGTCGCTCGTAAGTTGCTTCGGGGTAATCGTAGTTTTTGCCGATATAGTCTGTGCTAAATGGTCCATGATTATTAGTATCGGTTTTTCGATTTGGAATAGCATCAAACTTATCGAAAGTTTCTCGCCAACCGCTCGCAAAAACTCGTGCATAAAGCTCGTAACGTGCGGGGTCGTAGCCATCGGGTTTGGCAAACGGAATTCGATTTTCGGGATGATTACTCAAACACATTCTGAAACAATAGGCTTGAATTTTATTATCACCCGAGCCATACTCGCCCGCTGGTTCGGGTGAAATTTCGGGTAGAAGTCCACTTTTGGGGTCATTTGCTACGATATAAGGACTAATTTTTGCTTTAAAATGGTGTCCGTGCTGAAAAACTTCGGTCTGAACGCCATTCCATTTTTCGCCATAAACGCTGTTGGCTTCACGCCCAACGTGGTAGCTTACGCCAGCCGCAGCCATTAAATCGCCTTCGTAAGTGGCATCAATAAACATTTTTCCTTCGTAAATCTGTCCGCTCAAGGTGCGAAAAGAGCGAATCTTGCCAGAGGTTTTAGTGACACCTTTTGCCGAGCGGTCAAGCCATTCATTGCGATAAACAACGAGGCTATTTTCTTTTACAAAATCTTCAAAAATTTGTTCAGCAGCGTGTGGTTCAAAAATCCACATGGTGCGATTTGCTCCGTCGAGGGCGGGTGTTCCTTGCCCTTTATTGCCGTATTCTTCTCTTTTTTGCCATTTCCAAGAGTCCGTATTTTGATAATGTGTGTAAAGTCGTTGGTAAAATTCACGAGAAAGCCCACCAATAACTTGTTTATTACCAGTATCGGTAAAACCCAAACCTCCTGACGAAAGTCCGCCCAAGTGTTTATCAGGCGATACAACGATAACCGATTTGCCCATTTTTTTTACTTGAACGGCGGCGGTTATAGCAGCGGAAGTTCCGCCATAAATAATGACATCGGCTTTTCGGATTTTGGTTTGAGCGAAAGTATATTGAAATAAACAAAAGTAGAGAAATATACTCTTATAAAAAGAATATTGCATGACTGTTTGAGTTTGATGGTTAAATAGAAGTTTTCAGACTCAAGTTAGTGAAAAAGTGGGGTTTAGCATGATAGAAATGTATGTATGATAAAAATTTGTATATTTGATTATTAAAATGATTAAAAACTATGTCGGTAGCTACCCAAAAACTAACAAACGTACAGGTTGAACTACTAAATACGTTTGCCTACGAACTTCCAGAAGACGAATTAAAAGACTTAAAAAAAGTTTTAGTAGGCTTTTTTGCCAAACGTATTCGCCAGCAAACAAACCAAATTTGGGAAGAAAAAGGCTATACACCTGAAACTATGAAAGATTGGTTGAACGATGAAAACCAATAAATTGAGAGTCGTATTAGATACGAATGTGTTTTTAGTGTCTTTGGCTGACAAATCGCCTTATTCAATTATTTTTGATGCTTTACTTGATGGAAAGTATGAACTTGTGCTGCATAATGAGATAATCACAGAATATGAAGAAGTAATAGAGAAAAGGTATAGCAAACAAATTGTTAACGATGTTTTAGAATTGATTTTACACCTTGAAAATATTTATCGACAAGATGTATTTTATCAATGGAATCTTATAGAGCAAGACCCAGATGATAATAAATTTGTTGATGTGTATGTTGCTTCTCAAGCAGATTTTTTAGTAACGAATGACCGATATTTCTCTGTTTTGAAAAATGTTCCTTTTCCTTCATTTAACCTCATTAAAGCAGAAGAGTTTTTAGATATTTTAACCAAATAAAAATAGCCAGTAGAAATACATCTTCTACTGGCTATTTTTATTTATCAAGAAAGAATTCTACTCCATTGCTTTCAGAGCAGCCAAGAGCATATCAATTTGTTCCATCGTATTAGATGGGAAATTCGAGATTCTGATTTGTGTATCTTTATTTGGGCCGTAACCACTTCCTATAATCATGTTTTTTTCTTTCAAAGCCTCAATAATTGTTTTCGAAGATTTTTTAGTTTCGGCAACTACAACGGTTTTCGAGCGATGCTCTGGATTTTTTACGGCAATGCTACACAAATTACTGGTTTCGAGGTATTTATAGATTTTCTTTGCCTTATCGTCGGTTTCTTTTCTGATTGCTTCGATACCCATTTTGTTCATTTCTTCGGCTACTTTTCCGAGCAAATAAATGCCCAAAACGTTTGGTGTAGCTGGGGTTTCGTAAGTCTCATAGTTTTTCCACAAAACTGGTAAATTGTGGTGAGCTCCAATCGTTACACCTTCGTATTTGGCCAAACGTTTAGCTTTTTCGAGACACTTTTCGTTGGCAATCCAAACCCCCAAACCTGCTGGTAAACCAAAGGCTTTTTGCACCGAAAAGAAAGCAGTATCAACCAAATCTAAATCAAGTTCTGGAATTGGTGCCGACGAAACCATATCAACCGCCATTAAGCGTTTTTGGTTGCTACGTTTGAGCTTGTGAATATCGGCCTCACGCATTTGTACGCCCGTACTGGTTTCGTTTTGTGTTACACAAATAAGTTCGGCATATTCAGGCACTTCTATTTCTCCATAGCTGAAGCCTTCGCCAATTGGTTTTTCAAACTTATGAGCAAATTTTTGAGCTGAAACTGCGTATTTGTAGAATTTATCAGAAAACGAGCCATTGACTAAGTGAAAACTTTCGTGTTCAACCAAATTCAATAAGATACGTTCCCACACTTCAGATGCCGAACCCGTAAAGAAAATACCCGACGACGCAGGAATATTCATGAGCGTGCGTAGATTCTCCACACAATGTTGATAAATCTTACGGAATTGTCCGCTTCGGTGAGAAATTGAGCCAATTTGTTCGTCCATTGCCTGACGCATAAACTCTTCAAACTTCGGATTCAATTCGGCTGGACCAGCAGTAAAATAGATATTTTTCATGAGTGATTTTTTTCGGAGAATTCAAAAATAAAAAAAGTCGGTGAGATACTCGTCTAACCGACCTTAAATGCTTTAAAAAGTATAAGTTTTTCTTGTTGCAACACAATTCTTTGAATTATCTATCTACACTACTCAGGTAAAAATGTAAGATAACTCAACTGAGATTCATCAAACATATCATTCGTAATCTCTTGAAGTTGAGGAGCTTCAATGTTTTTTATTTCGGTAAAAATACTTTCGAGCGATTCAACTTTACCGACATCCAAAATACTTTTGGCCATCATCAACATAAAACTCTGATTGCTTTCTTCGGCCATCGCCAACTGCCCCATCAACTGTTCTTTTACAGTGTGTAATTGAAGTTTTCCGAGCGGTTTTTCTTTCAAAAGTTGCATTTCTTTCAAAATCAAGGCATTGGCTTTATCAAGATTCGACTTATCGGTTGCAAAATAAATGCCCAAAAAACCAGTATCTGTAAATGGCGAATAAGTGGCATCGATGCCATAAACTAAGCCATATTTTTCACGCAAAGTCATGTTTAGACGTGAATTCATGCCTGGGCCACCAAAAAGATTGACCAACATAAAAAACGGTAAACGTCGCTCATCGAGCATGGCATACGATGGCCGACCAATGGCACAATGAGCTTGTGTAATTTTCTTCGGAATCGTGATTCGTTGCGGTTGATATTCGCTCGGAGGTGTGCGTTTCAAATTCGATTTTTTTGCTGGAATATCTTTCAAATATTTTTCCGCAACTTTGATGGCTTTATTGAAAGTAATATTACCCACAATCGACATCACGATTTTCTCGGTGTCCATGTTTTCGGCAATAAAATCTTGTAATTCCTTGCGAGTGAAGCCTTTAACGCTCTCTTGCGTACCCAAAATATTTGCTCCGAGCTGATGATTAGCAAACACAATTTCGTCGAAATCATCTTGCAAGGCATCTTCGGGCGAATCTTGGTACATCGACATTTCTTCCAAAATTACGCCTCGTTCTTTTTCCAGTTGATTTTCAGGAAAAACCGAATCAAAGGTAATATCGGCCAAGAGTTCTACCGATTTCTCGAAGTGAGCATCAAGTACTGATGCGTAAAAGCATATTTTTTCTTTGGTCGTATAGGCATTTAATTCGCCACCAACCGACTCGAGTCTATTAATAATGTGGTAAGATTTCCGCTTTTTCGTACCTTTGAAGGCCATGTGTTCCCAGAAATGGGCAAGACCAAGTTGATTAGGTTTTTCGTCACGGCTACCCATGTCGAGCATGAGTCCACAATGAACTACCTGCGTATAAGGTACTTGTCGGTGAGCAATTCTGATGCCGTTGGGCAAGGTATGTATTTGGTATTCAGTCATATAAACACCCCCAACCGACCTATCGGACTGTACCCTAAAGGAGAGAGGGGAAAATATTAATATTAATAATAATTGACAAATTTAAGCAAAAGATAGTTCCATGCGTATAGGATTTGATGCAAAAAGGGCTTTTAATAATCATACTGGTTTGGGAAATTATAGCAGGTTTGTGATTGAAGCCTTACTAAAATATGCTCCTCAGCACGATTATTTGGCATACACACCGAAACCATCACGAGATAATAATGGTTTAAAGCTATCTCCAAAATTGCCTACTACGCTCATAGGTGGTGGCCTTTGGCGAAGCTGGCTCATTATTAACGATTTGAAGAAGGATAATGTTGATATTTTTCATGGGTTAAGTAATGAAATTCCTTTAGGTATCAAAAAGTCGGGTGTAAAGTCAGTCGTTACGATTCATGATTTAATTTTTGTGCGTTATCCTGAACTTTATCCTGCCATTGACCGATTTTTTTATCAACAAAAATTTCGATATGCCTGCCAAAACGCCGATGCGGTAGTGGCGGTCAGCCAGCAAACCAAAGAGGATATTATGGAGTTTTATAAAATTCCATCCGAACGTATTCGGGTTATTTATCAGGATTGTCAGTCGTCATTTCACCAAAAGGCTGATAATCAGTCGATTCTGACAGTTAAGAGTAAATATTCACTCAATAAACCCTACATTATTTGTGTTTCATCGTTCAGCGAAAGAAAAAACCAGAAGCGTTTGGTTGAAGCTTTTCAGCAACTGGGTTTGGATGATTATGAATTAGTTTTAGTTGGTGGAAAATCTAAATATGCCGAAGAAATAGCTCAAACTTCTCCGAAATATACAAACATTTTATACGGAGTACCTTCCGCCGATTTACCTGCTTTGTATCAAGGGGCTTCCCTGTGCGTTTATCCTTCTTTTTTTGAGGGTTTTGGCATTCCGATTGTTGAGGCACTGCACTCGGGGATTCCTGTGGTAGCGGCTACTGGCTCATGTTTGGAAGAAGCAGGTGGAGATGGAGCTTTATACGCCAATCCGCTTAATGTAAATGATTTATCGGACAAAATACGACAGGTTCTGACCAATGATACACTACGAACTAACTTAATTTTGAAAGGAAAAGAACATATCAAGCAGTTTTCATCCGAAAATATTTCGGGGCAGTTAATACAACTTTATAAAGAATTGTAGGACAGGTTTACAACCTGTCCTACAATTCTTATCTTTTCAAAGCAATCTGCAAGCCCAAACCTACCAAAACGGCTCCCGAAATTCGGTTCTGAATCTTCCAAAATTGCTGAAAATTGCTCAGCTTGGCGATTACTTTGCTGAAAAGTAGTGCAATTAATACATTTACGACCGTTCCCGAAAAATTGAACCAAAGTCCCAGAAATAAGATTTGAGAAGTAATATTTTCGCTGCTATTGTTGACAAATTGTGGTAAAAAAGCCAAGAAAAATAACGAAACTTTTGGGTTCAACACATTGGTAATTGTGCCTTGTCGGAGAATCTTGAAATTTGTATTTTTATCATTCTGATTTTGATTAAAAATCATCGTTGAGGGTTTTTCTACGAAACTCTTGATACCGATAAAAATCAGATACGCTGCTCCTGCATATCTGATTATATTAAACAAAATCTCTGATTGTTGAATAATGACCGAAAGCCCCACCACCGAAGCAAAAATATGTACAAAACACCCCAATCCAATGCCCAATGCCGCATAAATACCCGCCTTTGTGCCATAACTCAGGCTTCGAGAGATAACAAAAATCATATCATTCCCTGGCGTAATATTCAGCATCAATGCCGCTAAGGCAAAAAGAAGAAAGTTTTGTAAATGGGGCATAATTCTTTCTATTTTTTCAATATAACGTACTTTTCAATATTCAATCTATTCACTCCAGCTTTTTCTGTCATTCGCCATATCCAAATATGGTGTTACACGACTTACATATACTGTTAAGCCGTTTCAGTCCAGAGTCAGAGCCTTTCTGGCCACAAACTAAACAAGTACGATTGTAGTCTAATTCTTCAACAAAATAGTTTATATAAACAGGGATTTTAAAAAATTCGGAAAGCTGCTTTCGGATTCTTTCTCCTTCTAAGTTTAGCTTTCCCTTTTTATAATTCATTAATTCCTTACGTGCTTCTTTTTCAAAAAGTCCGCCTTCTAACCAATTTAAATAAACTCTTTCATGTGTAACTTGCCAGTTTTCCAGTTTTATTTCTAATGGTATTTTTGAGTAAGACACTTGCCCAAAACAATTGCTACAAGTCAATTCATCTATAAATTGTAAAGAGCGTCCTTGCAATATGTAAAAGTCAGACTTACTACAAATACAATTCTTACTATTGTCAACTTCTATAATTACGGCTCGTTCTTCAAGAGTTCTTGGCTTTTCAGAAAGTAATTTATCAAATTTTACAGACCAAAACTCTTCTATTTCAATGTTTTTGTCCCAGTTCTTAAATGATGTAAAGTCACGAAAAGTTACAGTTAACTCTAATTTCTTTTTATCTCTTCTTAATTCTCTGGGTTCTGAAAAAATTAAGTTTTGTCTATAAAGTGAACCCGATAAACCAATAAAGTCTTCTCCTGTCGCTTTGCTATCAGCTAAGGTTAAAAGAATTTTTGCGGGAATTGGTTTGTCTATCATTTGATAATTTTACTTTGTATCGTCCTTACAATTAGTGCTAACTTCCTAAATATTAGCCACTCTGAAAGGCATTACTTCCACAAATTTCCAAACACCATCTCTAATGTATGGTTCATTATCATACCATTCTTGCATTTTTTCGTCATTTTCGAATTGCAGAATCATCACTGAGCCAATCATTTTTTCGTTATCGTCGAGCATTGCTCCACCTACTATAAAATTATTATTGGCTTTTAGGGCTTTTGCACCAGCCAAATGCTCTGGTCGAGCGGCCATACGGCGGTCGAGAGCTTCTTCATCACGCCCATCTTGGGCAACTACTACGTATTGTTTCATTGGTTCTAAGTGCTAAAGCACAATTTAAGAATTAAGGGTTAAAAATATAAATGGGGTCGTTGACTATAAGCAAGCTATATACTTTTACATATAGCATACCTACTTTATTTATAGTCTTACAAAGAAAACGCTTTTGGTTGATGAATAAAAAAGCGTTGCCAAAATTTTGGCAACGCTTTCCGAATATTTAAACGTGTTACTAACCTTTTTCTATTATTCTATGAAAAATTGAAAAATTCTACAATTAAACTACTGATTACTTCTTGCCTTTTCCGCCTCTTGCTCTTTCTTTTTCTACTGTTACCCCATTGGTAGTTTCAGTATATTTCAAATCGCAAGTACCATCGCCATAATCAACTACTTTTTTGGTGCCATCGGCTGCTATAATTTCTTCTGTTCCGCTCACTGGAAATCCTATTGAGTTTGAACAAGAATTTTTTGTCACAAGTGCTTTCGTGATATTACTTGAAAACTTAGTACCATCGCTTGAGCTACCAGTTGTCGAACCCGTCACTGATGATTCATCATCTCTGCGGTCAGCAGTGCCTTTGTTATCTACTTTCCTTGTGCGTGTGCTTGTATAAGTGATAGTTTTACCCGAATTTGAGTTCAAAACTGTCATTTTCGCTAATTTTTCGCTGGCGGTAGCTTTTCCACTTACTAATGTTGTGGTGATGGTGTGCGAACCATTTACGGTAAGCGAATCACGCTTTAAATTATCATAAGTAACTGTTCTTACCAAACTTCCTGAGAATGTCGAATCTGGTTTTACGGGCATTGTGATTGTCATTTTTCCACCTACTGGAGTTGTACCACAAATACCACCTGCTACTGTCGAATAGTCATATACGATAGTAATTGCGTTGTTAGCTACGGTTTTTGTTACGGTTGCACAATTTCCGTCTTTTCCTTTCCACGGTTTGCTCCAGCCCATGCCAAGCATCGGAAAAAATCCATTTCCTTTGTCAAGAGCTTCGCCAGTTTCTCTGAAACTTCTACCTCCAAATGGCATAAAAGTTACATCATCAGCTAATTCATACGCTGCTTCTGACTGTTCGTTGGCGGTCTGATTATCAACCACTGCATTGGCTAATTGGTCGCTTGAAGTTACGGTATTTGTTGTCTTATCGCAAGCAATCATTACTGCTCCTAAAGCAAGACTTAACGCTGTAATTTTGAAAAAATTGGTTTTCATTCTGATTGTGTTAGTTTAAGAGTAATACATAAAAAATTATCGTGTACACATCTTTTCATAAAATTGAATAGCAAATTTAATTAGACAAAGTTTTGGGACTCTAAGCAGAGAGACGTACAATTTGACACAAAAGGTTGCACAAGGTTTAAAAAAAATGGAAAAATGTTTTTTGGAGGCAACTGGAAGTAGATTTTTTGAAAAAGCTTTTATCGCTAAAATAGCTTTCTGTTTTGATTTTTTGGCCGTATTTTTGTGACATAATTCTTCTAAAAGCTAAAAAAAGCCTACGTGTTTTAGAATAACTTCTACGGCTTTTGATTTTATGAAAAAACAATCTGATAGTATATTTTCTCTGCAATTTTGGTTACTTTGTCTGAGTTCACTGGTGTTCTTTTGTAGTTTCAATATGCTCATACCTGAGTTGCCCGACTATCTGACGAGTTTGGGTGGCGAAGAATACAAAGGCTTAATTATCAGCTTATTTACGCTCACTGCAGGTTTGTCTCGTCCTTTCAGCGGTCGACTCACCGACCGCATCGGTCGAGTGCCTGTCATGGCTTTTGGGTCGTTGGTTTGTTTTGTTTGTGGTTTTTTCTACCCCATCGTTACAACAGTTTATCCTTTCTTATTTTTGCGTTTGGTGCATGGTTTTTCGACGGGTTTTAAACCAACAGGTACGGCCGCCTACATTGCCGATATTGTACCCGTACATCGAAGAGGCGAAGCAATGGGTATGCACGGCCTCATGGGAAGCCTCGGTATGGCGTTTGGTCCAGCTTTAGGCAGTTGGATAGCTGATACTTTTTCGCTCAATGTTTTATTTTATGTTTCGTCGATGTTCGCACTCATTTCGATAGCGATTTTATATAACATGAAAGAAACCTTGCCGAAGGAAAAGCAAGAAAAATTTACACTTAATTCACTGAAAATCAATCGAAACGATATGTTCGACCGAATGGTTTTACCAGCGGCAATCGTGGTTTTCTTGACTTCATTCAGCTATGGTGCCATCGTGACACTCGCACCCGATTTGACCAAAACGGTTGGACTCAAAAATAAAGGTATTTTCTTTTTGATATACACACTTTCGTCGTTGTTTATTAGGGTAGTAGCAGGAAAATTCTCTGACCGAAACGGCCGAATTTCGGTGCTCCGTTGGGCTTGTATGGTGCTGATTGTCGGAATGATGCTCCCCGTTTTTGCCAGTAATATTTATACATTTATAGGTTCTGCAATTTTGTTTGGTTTGGCTTTGGGCGTTATTTCACCCATCACACAGGCATGGACAGTCGATTTATGCGAAGAAGAAAATCGTGGTCGAGCATTGGCTACGATGTATATTTCGCTTGAAGCAGGTATCGGTTTAGGTGCATTCTTTTCGGCTTGGATTTATGGCAATGATGCCAGTCGTTTCCCGATTGCCTTTGCTTCAATGGGCAGTTTTACGGTGATAGCTTTGCTCTATCTTTACTCGCCCATGATTCGTTCAATGAAAGCAAACGGGTAGAACGATTGGTTATTAATTCTGAAAAAACCTCAATTTTGCACCAATGAAAAATAATTGTAACTTTGACAATTAAAACCCCTAATCATGTTATTACTCGGTATAGACATTGGCACATCCTCTATCAAGGCATCAGTTGTAGATGCTGATACACAACAAGTTATCGCTTCGGCACAGTTTCCCGACGTTGAGGCGAGTATCTCGTCCCCGCAAGCAGGTTGGGCCGAACAAGACCCCGAAATGTGGTGGAAAAACACCATCGAAGCTATCAAACGTGTAAACACCTCAAAAGTTTTTGACCCTCAAAATATCGGTGCCATTGGTATTGCCTACCAAATGCACGGCTTGGTAATGGTCGATAAAAACAAAAAAGTGTTGCGACCTTCAATTATTTGGTGCGATAGCCGTGCCGTTGAGATTGGTGCAAAAGCTTTTTCTGATATTGGTGAAGATGTTTGTTTGAATCATTTACTCAACTCCCCAGGAAATTTTACGGCTTCGAAACTCGCTTGGGTAAAAGCCAACGAACCACATATTTATGAACAATGTGACAAAATCATGTTGCCAGGCGATTATATTGCCATGATGCTCACCGATGCCATTACGACTTCAAATTCTGGACTTTCGGAAGGTATCTTTTGGGATTTTCAAGCCAACGAAGTTTCGGCCGATGTGATGGACTATTATGGATTTGATGATGATTTGATTCCCGAAATTAAGCCTGTTTTCAGTAATCACGGCGAAGTAACGAGCGAAATTGCTCAACGTCTGGGTCTAAAAGCAGGAATTCCTGTAACTTATAAAGCGGGCGACCAACCCAATAACGCTCTTTCGTTGGATGTTTTAGAGCCTGGCGAAATTGCGGCAACTGCTGGCACTTCGGGCGTGGTTTATGCCGTAAGCGACCAAGTTTCGTACGACCCACAATCTCGTATCAATTCGTTTGCTCACGTAAATCATCAATTGACCGAAGATACTACCCGCATCGGAATTTTACTTTGTATCAACGGAACGGGTATTTTGAATCGTTGGGCAAAAGAAAATTTTGGAGGAAACCTGAACTATGCCGAAATGAATCAGTTGGCAGCAACTGCTCCGATTGGTAGCAATGGGCTGTTGGTAATGCCTTTCGGAAACGGTGCCGAACGTATGCTAAACAACCGAATTTTGGGAGCATCTTTCCAAAATCTCGATTTTAATGTTCATTCAAGAAGCCATATTTTCCGTGCAGCACAAGAAGGCATTGCTTTTTCATTACACTACGGTTTTGAATTGATGCAAGCTAATGGCGTAACTCCAAAAGTGATTCGTGCAGGAAACGCCAATATGTTTTTGAGCGATATTTTTAGTAATGCCTTAGTGAATGTAACCAATACACCAGTTGAGTTATACGATACAGACGGAGCAAAAGGTGCGGCTCTCGGAGCAGGTTTTGGCGTAGGAATTTACAGCTCGCCAAAAGAAGCGATGAGTAAGTTAACCAAGCTGAAAGTAATTGAGCCAAATGCTTCTCAAGTAGCTGAATATCAGGCAGTTTATGAGAAGTGGAAAGGTGTTTTAAATTGACAAATAAGGAATGACGAATTACGAATGAGTATATTGTAAAAAGTGTAAATACTCGTAATTCGTCATTCCTCATTCGTAATTTCCTCCTCACCCCGCATGAAAACATTTACGGCAGCGGGCCTCGTAAGTATCCGATTCTCCGAGCATTACTTGTTCTTCGCTTGGTACTTTTCGATAAGAATAATTGGCAATATCGCCACAAACTACGCAAATGGCGTGTACTTTAGTTACATATTCAGCAATTGACATCAAAGCGGGCATTGGACCGAACGGAATACCACGAGAGTCCATATCCAAGCCCGCAATGATTACCCGCTTACCGTTTTCGGCCAATTTATTGACTACTTCCACAATTCCTTCATCAAAAAACTGAGCTTCGTCGATACCAACAACTTCGCAATCAGAAGTCATCAATAATATTTCCTCCGATGAATGTACAGGCGTAGAACGAATCGCCGTCTGATTATGCGATACAATATCCATTTCGTGATAACGCACATCAATCGAAGGTTTATAAATCTCTACTTTTTGCTTCGCTATTTTTGCTCGCTTCAATCGGCGAATCAATTCTTCGGTTTTACCCGAAAACATCGAGCCGCAAACTACTTCTATCCAGCCAGTTTTTTGTTCGTGAATTCTCCCTCTTTTTGGTTCGATAAACATTATTTAATTATTTTTTTCGTTCTAATAAAAACTGGCAACAAAGTTGCGTTACTTTTGTCGTTAAAATAAAGGCGATGTTTCCCATAGTATATAAAGCCTGTATTTATAGCCAACCACTAATAAAATACAAAAAAAACGAATTTAATAATGTCGAACAAATTGAATTTGTCCGCCGTCGAACGGTACAGTAAGGCTTTTGCGGCCAAGGTATGTGATGATTTTTTTGCTCAATATAGTAGTATTACAGGAAAGCAAATTCTTTCGCTGAGTACTATTCAGCAAGTCAATATGCTGACAATCAAAGCATTATTTGACAAATGGCAAGCCGAAACCCAACGTCTTCGTAGTCCGTATTTTGATTTCGGTGCTGCCGAAGTTCAGCAAGCACTCAAAACCTTCATGAATACAGTTTCACAACATATTTCGATAAAAAGAGAGCATTTTGAGCCTCTTTTAGTTGATTCTGTTGGCGAGACCTTAGTGCTTATCTTAGAGCCTCAAACTTTTTATAAAGAATTGATGCGAGATTTACCGAGTTTCAAATTTAGTCACGAAAACATTCGTCCGCTCACCAAATATATTTTGATTAATAAAGATATTTTGCCAAAACTGGCTGAAAAACTCAATGGACAAGAGTTTGTATTTGCGAATCAAGCCATGACTTGGCTCGAAGAAACACCGCTTTCGGTCGAAAATCCTGAAAAATATTTAGCCCAATTAGCAGAAATCGTTCCGATTCCCGAAGAATTAGTTCCGAGCAAAGAAGCACCAAAAGTAGCACCCGAAAATGCTTCTTTCTTTGATTTCATAGTACCAACTTCCCAACCAAGAGAAGAAGTTCAACAACCAAGATATGCACCACAACCAGCAATAGAAAGAATTATCGAAACACCTCCACCAGTAGTTGAGCGTATGATTGAGCCTGCACGAGTGTATGCAGAAAAACCCTTAGAAGTTGTGCAAAGACCTGAGCCAACGCCAATATATGAGCAGAAGATAGAATTGCTTGTACCCAAAATCAGTGAAGTTGTTACAGAGAAAGTAGTAAATAAAGAAGTCGAAGATATTCGCCTCAATGAAAAATTGGCCAGCGAACAAAAATCAGTCAATGACCAAACCCAGTCGAGCAAATCGGTGTTGGATTATCACCAAAATTCACGCATCGAAGGTATTACAGGGGCCATTTCATTGAATCAACGTTTTTTATTTACTAATAATCTTTTTGGCGGTAATATTCAGGCTTTCTCACACGCACTCGAAGAACTCGAACTTTGTAAAGATTTTAGCGAAGCTAAAGAATTGATTTTGAAAAAATATGTTCCTCGCTACATGTGGGATATTACAGGTGCAGAAGCCGAAGAATTTATTGACATAGTGAAACGTAGATTCAATTAATATTCAAGGCCAGACCTACGGTGAAAACCCCGATAAAAAACATGAAGTCAGACCTTCGGTAAAGGCTTCATGTTTTTTTTATTTGCCCAATTCTTTAGATTTCTCTATTTTGCCCAAAATTTAGAGAAATGTTAAAATCAATTGCTGTGCATCGTAAAGAATTTATGAGAAAGTGGAAAACACTCGTTTTCTTCGGAACAATATTTCTTTTGAAAACACATTTGATTTTTGCTTCAGGTGACCCCTACCCGATTGGGGCAAAAAGTTGGGGAATTGGTAATGCAAACGTAGCTTTGGCCGACCGAAATTCGGTTTTTAGCAACCCCGCTGGTTTGGGATTTCTACAAGAAAACTACGTCAGCACTTCCTATCATGCACGCTACAACATTGCAGGCTTACAAACCCTCTCATTAACGGGCAATTATAACACAAAACTTACTAACGTCGGACTGAGTATTGAGCGTTTTGGCGATAAACTTTATAATGAACAAAAACTGGGTTTGGCTATCGGAAAAAGTATGAATCGGGTGGCTCTGGGGCTAAAAGCAAGCTATTTTCAGGCAGCTATCGAAAACTTTGCTTCAAAAAATACGTTGTTGACGGAATTGGGGATAATGACTAAATTTAGCACAAAAGTACAAATGGGCTTTCATGCGTATAACCTCACTGGTGCAAAACTTTTTGCTTCGCAATATATTCCAACGGTCTTACGCTTGGGGCTTTCTTTCACTCCGACTAAACAAATTTTATTGGTAGCCGAAGCCGAAAAAAATATTGAACTCCCAATGATTATTAAAGCAGGTTTAGAATACCAAATTGTCAAGAATTTTTATCTTCGCACAGGGCTTACCTCGAAGCTCAATAATGCACATTTTGGATTTGGCTTTCAATCTAAACAATTTATTTTTGACTATGCCCTTAGTAGCCATTCGGCCTTAGGGTTTTCTAATCATTTATCAATTAGCTACCAAATTTGTAAAAGTAGCAGTCAATAATTATTCGTATATTCACCGAATAATTACTCACGAAATACATTTTTCTTCATGAAAATTGCCTTTTTTAGCACAAAACCCTACGATAAAGATTTCTTTGAAAAGCATAATCAAACGCACCAACTCACTTTTTATGAGGTGGCTTTGAACGAATCATCCGTTCGTTTGGCCGAAGGCTTCGATGGCATCTGTGTTTTTGTAAATGATAAAGTAAATGCCGTAATCATCGCAAAATTGGCAAAATTAGGTATCAAACTCATTGCGTTACGTTGTGCAGGTTTCAATAATATTGATTTAGAAGCTGCAAAAAACGCAAATATTCGTGTTGTACGTGTACCTGCGTACTCGCCTCATGCCGTGGCCGAGCACGCCATTGCGTTGATAATGACCCTCAATCGGAAAACGCACAAAGCCTATAACCGTGTCCGTGAAGGTAACTTTTCGCTCGAAAAACTCATTGGTTTTGACCTTTATCAAAAAACCGTTGGCGTAATTGGTACAGGAAAAATCGGTGAAGCTTTTGCACGTATCATGCAAGGTTTTGGCTGTAAAGTAATGGCTTATGATATTTTTCCGAATCAAAGTTTAATAGATGCAGGCGTAAAATATGCTTCGCTCGACGAAGTTTTGCAACAATCAGATATTATTTCGCTGCATTGCCCGCTTACCGATAAAACCCTTCATTTGATTAACCAAACTTCTATCGCTCAAATGAAGACTGGTGCAATGCTTATCAATACAAGCCGTGGAGCATTGGTTGATACGCAAGCAGTAATTGAAGGGCTAAAAAGTAAAAAACTGGGTTATTTAGGATTGGATGTTTACGAACAAGAAAGTAATATTTTCTTTAATGACCTTTCGGAAGAAATTTTGATTGATGATACACTGGCTCGATTGATGACGTTTCCGAATGTGTTAATCACCTCGCATCAAGGTTTTCTGACCGAAGAAGCTCTAACCCAAATTGCAGCCATTACGCTCAATAATATAACCGCTTTTGAGCAAGGACAGAAATCAGGGAATGAGGTTGGGGTGTAGGAAAAGTTTCACAAATCTTTTAATCTTGCTTTGTTGACAGGGTTTTGTTCGCAATTCCGATAAAAACCTGTCCTACTTTCGTAAACTTTTCGCAGTTTTGACTTGTTAATTTTATTCATATAAAATCAAATTTATGATTCAAGCACAAACCCTTCAATTTCTTTCGGCACTCAAAGAAAACAATAACAAACCGTGGTTCGATACCAACCGCAAAACCTACGAAACAGCCAAGAAAAACTTTGCCGAAGTAGTGCAAGAACTCATCAAAGGCATCGGAAGGTTTGATAGAGGTATCGAAGAAGCCCAACTCGAAGTCAAAAATTGTACATTCAGAATTAACCGTGATGTACGTTTTTCTAAAAACAAAGACCCTTACAAAACCAATTTTGGAGCGTCATTTAGCAAAGGTGGCAAAAAGGCCCATTCGGCAGGTTATTATTTGCACATCGACCCAACACAATGCTTTTTGGCGGGCGGAATCTGGATGCCCGAACCTGATGATTTAAAAAAGATTCGTATTGAAATCGACTATAATTTTGATGAAATTAGAACTATTTTAAACGCCGAAAGCTTCAAAAAACATTTTCCGAATGGACTTGATAGAGAAGCCGCAACGGTTCGTCCACCCAAAGGCTATGATGATGCTAATCCTGCCATTGAGTTGATTAAACTCAAAAGTTTCACGACATCTTCGCTTATTAATACAAACGAAATCTTGAAGCCCAATTTTACTGAAATCGTTTTGGAAGGATTCAAAGCCATGCAGCCATACATTGCCTTTCTGAATCGTGCTATTGAAGGGTAAATAAAATAGATACTACTCTATCAATCAGCGACTTATAATTTTCCAACATCAATTTTTACTGATTTATTAGTCATCAATGAACTAAATGAAATATAAATATGTATATACATTAAATGTAAATGTATTTTAATATGAAAACGATATTTCACAAAGCCGACGAACGTGGACATGCTAATCATGGTTGGCTCAATAGCTATCATTCTTTTAGTTTTGCTGGTTTCCACGACCCAAACAAAATTCATTTTGGTGCTTTAAGGGTGTTAAACGATGATACCGTTTCGGGGGGAATGGGCTTTGGTACGCATCCGCATGATAATATGGAAATCATTTCGATTCCACTCTCGGGAGATTTGGAGCATAAAGATAGTATGGGCAATACGGCCGTTATCCGAAAAGGTGAAGTACAAATTATGTCGGCAGGAACGGGGATTTATCACTCTGAAAAAAACAAAAATCATGGTGAAGCCGTGAAGTTTTTGCAGATTTGGGTATTCCCGAAACTCCGTAATATTGAGCCTCGCTATGACCAAAAAGAGTTTTCGATTGAAGAGCGTAAAAATAAATTTCAGACGGTGGTTTCTCCGCTCGAATCAAACGATGGGGGCGTAGGCATTAATCAAGATGCGTGGTTTTCGCTCGGAAATTTCGAAACAGGTGTTGAAACCTCTTACGAAATCAAACGTCAAGGAAACGGTGTTTATGCGTTTGTTTTAGAAGGAGAAATCGAAATAAATGGTCAAAAACTGGGTCGTAGAGACGCCCTGGGTGTAAGCGAGACAGGGGCAT
This sequence comes from Cytophagaceae bacterium, assembly GCA_027488335.1. GTDB lineage: Bacteria > Bacteroidota > Bacteroidia > Cytophagales > Spirosomataceae > Emticicia. The sequence continues at coordinate 45,217 of JAIYBU010000201.1, read as the reverse complement.
TACAAATCAAAGCCAGTAGCGATGCAGAAGTGTTGTTGATGGATATTCCGATGAATTTTTGAGTAAATTAGGATTCAAATAAGGTTAATAATAAAGTATTTATGAATATTGAGATTATTTCGGGAAGCCCTGAGAGCTTAGTGATGTAAAATAAAAGAGCGAAATAGAGCTTTAAAAACTCTATTTCGCTCTTTTATTTGAAACGAAACTGAAGGTTTTATTCCAAATAGTTTAGGCACTATACACATTTGAAAATGTACTTTCTAAGCCAATTTCTGGTAAAATTGCTTTTAAGTGGTGTTTTAAATGCTCGGCATAATCCTGCATAATAAATTCGAGTTTGAAAAGCCCTATCCCGTTTATGGTAATGGTATTTTGCAAAAAATCGGGGTTTACAAATTCGATAATATGAGCAATATGCTGATTATAAGCATACCACAAGTTAATCAATGCAGGCCAAGATACTTGGTTGTAATGCTGCTCGCTTACCCAAAAATCTTGAGCATAACCCACAAAATCAAGGTGTGGTTGTGCCATCATTCTGACAAACTTCTGCTGATTATTACAGGCCGAATCTATCAAATGCCCTAAAACCTCTTTCTTTGACCATTTGTAGGGTAAAGGCTTCGTACTTGCTTCTTCGTCAGTAATAACCCTCAAAAAAGGCAAAACGTAATCAAGAGTTTGGCGTAAATGTTGGGCAGTGGCTTGCATGAAATCGAAAATTATCTGGTTTTGATTTTATTTTGCATCATTTCGATGGCTTTCAGTAGTCTGTTTTGGCGAGTATCTTCTTTTTTTGCCTCTAAAATCCACTGAACGTATTCTTTTTGGTGTGTAAACGATAAACTATCAAAAAATGGTTTTACATCGGCCGCCAACATTGCCTCGAGCAAATCTTGTGGTATTTCCACAACCCGTGGTTCAGTATCTTCTTGTATCGAAATATGCACCGTATCACCGAAAGCTTTACCTACTTTATCACGCACCTCTTTGTTCATAAAAAGGCCATATTTACCACCCATTGGCGTAAGCAGACCACGATACTCAACGGTATCAATGAGGGCTCGAATTTTTACTCGTTTCTTACCAAAAGTTTCAAAAACATCAAACGGAATATCGCAGTAAGAACCATTGTGTTCTTCGTCTTTTTGGATGATAGCGTCGTATTCGATTTTCATACTTTATAAACTTAGTAGAACAAGTTTTCAAGCTATTTTAGTGGGTATTTTCTAACCATTTCTCCGACGGGATGAGTTTGTCCACAACTCCTATGAAAACTTGCCCTACAATTCTACAAAATTTCTTTCAGTTCAATCAATTTCTTTATGTCAAATGTAGGTTTTTGTCCAGTCGGGATATTATCAGGATTATAAAAAACCGTATCCATATTGGCATTGATTGCCCCCAAAATATCGGCTTCGTAGTTATCGCCAATCATCAAACTTTCTGCAAGGTTTGCCTTCGTGGCCTCCAGTGCATAATCAAATATTCGGCGGTCGGGTTTGCGAGTTCCAGCCAATTCATTGGTTATGATTTCGCCGAAATAATGGTGTATTTCGGAGCTTTTCATTTTATTTACTTGAATATCTTGCCAGCCATTGCTGATAATATGCAACTCATACTTGGGCAAAAGATAGTCCAGAATGTCAACGGCACCTTCAATCAAATGGGCTTTTTTGGGTAAAAGAGCTAAAAAATATTCATTAATTTCGAGACCAAATGACTTTTTGAGGCCTTTTACTCCAAGATTTTCGAGCGTTTCTTGAAATCTTCGACGGCGAAGTTCATCGTGCGTAATCAGATTTTGTTCGAGCAAGCTCCAATGGTGCTTATTCACAATCGAAAATTCTTGTTGAAACGCCTCTAAGGTGCTAATATTTAGACTTTTAAAATCAAAAATTTCATAAATATCCGCCAAACATTCAGCCGAATTTCGTTCAAAATCCCAAAGCGTATGGTCGAGGTCGAAGAAAAGATGTTTATACGCCATAAAATTAGGCTTTTGGTGCAAATTTTAGTTGTAAACGCTCCACTGGTTGGTTATTTACTAAGTGACTTTCTACGATTTCTTTTACATCGGCTGGCTGTACATTCCCATACCAAATTCCTTCGGGATAGACAACAACCGACGGTCCAAAGGCACACACATCTAAACACCCCGATTTTTGAGCTCTAATTTCGGTCAATAAGTTTCGGTCTTTCAATTCTTCTTTAAAGGCATCGACTAAGGCCATTCCTCTTTCGCTTCCGCAACATTTCTTTGGGGCTTCTTTATCGTTTGTACAAACAAATACGTGCTTTTTGAATTTCATTGTTAATTCTTCTATATAATAAGTATTTAAAACGTAAACGCCACAAAGTTAAGAAAAACTTTGTGGCGTTTACGTTATTTTTTGTTGGATATTACCAACCAAATGGATTCCAGAAACCACCAACTCCCCAAAGAATTGTGGCGATTACACAACCCCAAAATGCTTTACGTACTTGGTCTTTGTCGTGGTCGGTAATGAAATAAACTAAAGCTAAACCTACTACACCGAGGCAACAGCCCCACCAAAAACCACCCACTAAAGGCATATCTTTTGTAGGAGCGAAATTAGTATTTGTGTTCGCAATCAAATCTACTCCTTCTAAAAGCTCTGGTTTGGCCTTTTTAACTTGCTCATAAGTCATGTTTGGATGTTGGGCCAAATACTGCTCCAATTTGTTTACTTTCGCAAACTCATCTTCCACCGTTACGGCTTTGTACTCTAAATCTGTGTTAGCAGCAAAAGCTGTACTGGCAATAAACGCTAACATAATAAACAAGAGTTTCATTGTTGTTTTCATAAAATTTTAAAATTGTTTATGGGTTTATAATTTAACGGATATTTGCAAGATGATATTATTGGACAAATAGTTGCATCAGTTTTTTTTTTGACAACTTTATTTTATGCTTTCTCTATTTTTTCAATAAAATAAAGACTTAGCTTAGAGTGAAGTCTTTATTAAAACTTATGAATTCCAAACCTCCCAAGCTTTTTCGGCCTGTAGATGAAGCATAGGTAAACCATTATGGGTTTTTGCTCCTTGTTCTTTGCCTTTTTGCAAAAATAATGTTTCGAGCGGATTATAGACCAAATCATAAAGAAAATGATTTTCGGTCAGAGATTCATACGGAATCACAGGGCATTGGTCAGCTTTCGGGAAAGTTCCGACGGGAGAACAGTTGATAATTAACTGATAATCAGCTATAAATGTAGGAATTTCATCATAACCAATGTTTTCGTCTGATTTTGTTCGAGAAACAGTTTTATAGGCAATACCTAAATCTTTTAGTGCCGCCACAACCGCTTTTCCTGCTCCACCATTGCCTAAAACGAGTGCTTTAATTGATGGAATATCGACTTCCGAAAGAAAGTCTTCGAGCGAAGTTTTAAAACCGTAATAGTCTGAATTATAGCCAATTAAGCGGCCATCTTCCTTGAATTTTATAACATTTACCGCTCCCACTTTTTCGGCCGAAGCATCGAGTCCATCTAAAAAAGGCATAACCGCCTGTTTGTGCGGAATCGTCACGTTTAAGCCTTTCAGATTCACTTCATTTTTTAGTAATTGTGGAAGTTCTTGAATATCGGGCAACTCGAAAAGTTTGTATTCATGGGTTTCGGAAAGACCCATTTTTTCAAATTTTTCGGTAAAATATTTTTTTGAAAAGGAATGTCCGAGCGGAAATCCGATAAGTGCGTAGGCGTTCATTGATTGAGTTTTAGAGGTTTTACTTCTTTTTTCGGCGACGAACTACGAGTTCTTTATAGCCAAAGGCCGGGTCGGGTTCTCGTACAAAATCATAGTCGGGCATAATTCCGAGTACGATTTCGGCAGTTGTATAAATCAGACTTTCATCGCCCAAATGTCCACCGATGGTTCGGCCCGTCGAATCGCTCACCGAAATATGAATATGCGAACCGTTTTTCGACAAAACGCCAACCAATGAAACAATCTCGAAATGCCCTTTGAGTATCTCGTATTTTTCTTGGTTGGCGTATCTGATATTTACTGAGGTCAGGCTACCCACGCATGTAAGTACGCAAGCAGCCGATAGTTGTCTTTCGTCAATGAATCGTTGAAGTTCTTTCTTTAAATCCTGATTAGGTCGTAGTCTGAAAGCATAGCTTTGCGTAACCGACGTAGATAATTGCTGGGCATTGGTTTGCATAGCGAATAAACTGATTATCAAAACTTTAAAGAAAAATTTCATGATTATGCTTTAGCAAATTTTGCTTTCAAGATTCCAACAATCATTGGTAAAATCGAGATGAAAACAATTCCTAAAACCACTTTCTCGAAATTATGTTTTACCCACTCATTTGAACCTAAGAAGTAGCCCAAAAGCGTGATGCTCGTTACCCACAAAACGGCTCCTAATACACAGAAAGTGATGTATTTGGCGTATTTCATGCTACCCGCACCTGCCACAAATGGAGCGATTGTACGAATAATCGGCATAAAACGAGCAATAATTACGGCTTTACCGCCATGTTTTTCGTAAAACTCTTCGGTTTTTGTGATGTATTCTCGCTTCAAGAAAAGTATTTTTTCACGAGATTTGATAAAATTACTAAAATTTTTTCCGACTAAATAATTGACGTTATCGCCCAAAAGTGCCGCAATAATCAAAAGCGGAATCACGAAAGCAATATCGAGTTTACCAGTAGTTGAAGCCAACAAACCCACAGCAAAAAGCAGTGAATCGCCTGGTAAAAGTGGCATGATAATAAAGCCTGTTTCGACAAAAATAATCAGAAACAAAATAGCATACGTGAGTGTATCATATTCTGCCAAAAACCACTGAAGCGTAGTTAGTGGGTCTTTCAAAAAGTCTAAAATAAAATGTATGAATTCCATGAGTTATAAATGAAAAATGTAGAATGAAGAATGTAAAATTTCATGGCATTCTATCCAATTCTTAATTTTACATCGCACAGGCGACCCCGTCTCAATTCTTAATTAAGTTTTATTCGTCTTGCGTGATACGCTTATCGCCGCTGTATTTGCCGAGTTTGAAACGTTTCTTTGTTTTTTCTGGTAAGAAATGAGCGAAAGTATCGCCACGAAGTCCGATGCGGATGGTTTCGAGTGGAATTACTTCATTTGGTGCAATATTTCCGAGGTTTACGTTTGTGCCAACCAATTTTACGAAATACACTTGTTGTGATTTTTGTGGAGCTTCCCAAATGATTTTTTCGGCAGGAATGGCATGAATGATTTCATCAACCAAACCCTGACGCACTTCGCCACTACTACGAAAAAGGCCCACATTTCCGCCCTCACGAGCTTCACCGATTACTTTCCAAGCACCTGCATCAAGCTCCGACTGCATCATTTCAATCCATTTGTAGGGAGCAAAAATCTTTTCGGCATCTTTTGAGCCTACTTCTGAAAGCACTTTTGCACGAGTAGCTAAACGACGAATGTATCCGCATTTTTCTTCGCTCGAAATCTCGATAGAACCATCCGAAACCTCGGCGTGTTCGAGCTTGTATTGGTCTAATACTCGTAGATAGTCTTCAAATTGGTCACGAGCCACGAAAGCTTCAAAGAGCGTTCCGCCGAAATAAATCGGAATACCCGCATCTTGATATACTTTTACTTTATCTTTTAGATTTGGAGTAACAAATGAAGTTGCCCAGCCAAGTTTCACGATATCAATATGTGGTGCCGAAATCGACAACATATCTTCTACTTCTCTGATACTGAGACCTTTATCCATCACCATCGTTAGACCTGCCTCACGAGGTTTGGCTGTACGTTTCGGGACGTGATTTAAACTATAATTCATCATCTACTTTATCGTTATATTAGAAACATCGGCAAAGATAATAAATTTTGTGTTAAGGCGTGTGAAACAATGGTGAATGATGAATAATGAATGGTAAATAGTAAATAAAACACACATTGAATTTATGTTTAAAACCCTTCATATCAATCAATTAGAAAAAACACAGTACCTATAAAACTTAAAAACCTGTAAGAGATTCTTACAGGTTTTTGTGAAAGATAATATCAAATTATTCATTTTTTATCCAACATTAATCATCTTACACTCAACATTATATACGTTATAGCATATATTTCAAGCGAATCACTTCTTTTTCGGTCAAGAAACGCCATTTCCCACGTGGAAGGTCTTTTTTGTCAAGACCAGCGTAAGTAGTGCGGTCGAGTTTCAAAACTTCATAACCTAAATGCTCGAAAATACGACGTACAATGCGGTTTTTACCACTATGAATCTTGATTCCAACTACCTCTGCATCGGGTGTAACGAGTGCCAATTCATCGGGTTTAATAAAGCCATCTTCTAATTCAATACCTTTTATGATTGCCTCAAAATCTTCGGTTGTAATTGGTTTATCTAACTCTACTTGGTAAATTTTCTTGACTTCGTTTGAAGGGTGTGAAAGCTTCTCAGCCACTTCGCCATCGTTTGTCAAGAGCAATAAACCCGTTGTATTTCTATCTAATCGACCTACTGGATAAATGCGTTCAGAACAAGCATTTTTTACTAAATCCATCACCGTTCTACGCTCATCTGGGTCTTCGGTAGTCGTGATAAAATCTTTTGGTTTGTTTAATAAAACGTACATTAGTTTTTCACGATTCAGAATTTTCTTGCCGTATTTTACTACATCGCTGGGCTTTACTTTATAGCCCATTTCCGTAACTTCTTTGCCATTGACAGTAATTTGCCCCGATGCGATTAGTTCATCGGCATCACGGCGAGAAGCGACTCCCGCATTAGAAATATAACGATTCAATCTGATTGAGCCATCTTTAGCTGACTCATTTTCTTCTTTGATAACTTTCTTCTGAACTTTCTCAGGAAGCTTGCTTTTCAAACGCTCCGTGTCATAATTTGGAGCTTCTATGCGAGAAGATGTCGCTTGATTTTCTTTCGACTCAAATTTATTTTTGGGCTTGAAATCTCTGTTATGTGGTTCATTTTTCTGAAAACGAGGTTTGTCTGCCGAATAAGCATTTTTTCGGTCGTTTGAAGTTGGACGGCCACTATCATCTCTTTTTTTGAAAGGATGTGCTGGTTTTTCACCAGAGAAAACTCTTGATTTAGCTTCAATAGATTTTGAGTCTCTTTTCTCTCCGAATGGTTTGCGGTCAGCGTTTTCTTCTCTTTTGGGATAAGGACGGTCACTGCTGAAGGGTTTTCTATCGCCAAATGGTTTACGGCCAGCGTTTTCTTCTCTTTTGGGAAATGGGCGGTCGCTACTGAAGGGTTTTCTCTCGCCAAATGGCTTGCGGTCAGAACTTTCTTCTCGCTTTTGATAAGGACGGTCGTTGCTGTAGGGTTTTCTATCGCTGTAAGTCTTACTTTCGCTATTGTTGGTTGCAATACGTTTTCTTTCACCGAAACCACCAACACCATTTTCTCTTTTCTTGAAGGCTGGTTTTTCGCCAAATGCTTTTTTTTCACCGAAACCACCACGGTTATCGGACTTTTTGGGTCTATCTGAATTCCTCATTGGATTTGCAGCATCACTGCTGTAACTACTATAATTAATTGATTATCAAGCACAAAGGTACAGTTTTTAATGCAAACTTGAAAGCTAAGTCAGTTTTTTTTAATATCGAATGATTTAGGTGAATGGCTTAGAAATACGCTGATTTTATTACTCAAGAGCGTTTTTACCAAAGTTTAAGCTCTTAAACGCCTAATAGGGTTTATTCGCAAGCAGCCTAACTCGTAACTCTCCCACACACGCCAACACACATCTGGGCAAAAGCCAAGCTTGCCACTGACACAAATACCAGTGTTTTAAACATTGTTCTGATTTTAGTAATCAGTTTTAATTAAATTTGCAAAAAATGAGTAATATTCTCGAATAGGCGATTTGACTAACTTATTTTGACAAAAGATTATTGACAACAAACAAAAGAAAGAAGCATTGGAAAGCTTTGTTCTCTTGTCTGTTATCTCACATCTTTCTTCAAGATGCTATTAAGACATAGAGCATTGCACTTTTACTGTTAATGAAACATTAATGAATTTACCCGAAAATTTTGTAGCCCAAATGCAGCACATACTTGGTGCTGAATATTCGACCTTTGCCGAAAGTCTCGAACAAGACACGCCAACGGCCATTAGACTAAACCCTCATAAAAAGGTATCGGCTGATGCTCTACTGGGAGAAAACTTGGAAACAGTAAAATGGAATATCGATGGACGATATTTACCACAAAGACCCAGCTTCACGCTTGACCCTGCTTTTCATGCAGGGGCCTATTACGTGCAAGAAGCTTCCTCAATGTTTGTAGCCGAAGCGGCAAAGCAAACCCTTGATTTTAAAAAACCAATCAGAGTGATGGATTTATGTGCAGCTCCTGGCGGCAAAACTACACTTCTGGCTTCGTTGCTCAACGAAAAAAGCCTCTTGGTAGCCAATGAAGTGATTAAAAGTAGGGTTGCCCCATTGAAGGAAAATCTTGAAAAATGGGGTTTTCCAAACTACATCGTAAGCAACCACGACCCCGAAGAAATGATTGATTTGGAAGGTTTTTTTGACTTTGTATTGACCGACGCTCCTTGTTCGGGCGAAGGCCTTTTCAGAAAAGACCCAAAAGCTCGTAATGAATGGTCGGTCGATAGTGTACAGCTATGTTCGGCTCGCCAAAAACGCATTTTACAAGCAGCGGCAATGTTGGTTGCTCCTGACGGTTATTTGTGCTATTCTACCTGCACATACAATGAAAAAGAAAACCAAGAAAATGCGTTATGGCTTACCCAAACCGCTGATTTTGAAGAAGTTAAGCTAAATATTCCTGCCGAATGGAATATTACCGAGAAAAATTTTGGCTATCAGTTTTATCCGCATAAAACCAAAGGTGAAGGTTTTTATTTGGCTATATTCAAAAAAACACAAGGCTCACGAGCAGAAGTAAGAGGAAAAGTGAAGTTCAACCGTGTACCACAAAAGAAAGTGGAGTTATTGAGAAAATGGTTAGCAAATCCTGAAAATTTCGATTTTTATGAAAAGCCAGAAGGAGCAATCGTAGCGATTCCGACCAATTTATCTAACGAATATTCGACGATTTTGAGGGTTTTGCAGAAGCGTTCGTCGGGCTTCGAGATTGGACAATTCAAAGGTGAAGATTTTATTCCAAGCCACGATTTGGCTTTGAGTTCGGCAATTTCTCCTGATTTACCTTTTATTGATTTGTCGAAAGATGATGCTCTAAAATTCCTTAAAAAAGAACAGATTGCGGTCGAGAATGCACAAAATGGTTGGCTTTTGGCTCGCTACGAAGGACTAAATCTTGGTTTTATGAAAGTGATTGGCAATAGAATGAATAATTATTTGCCAAAAGAATGGCGAATAAGGATGGATATTCCAGAATAAAAGTCTCTCCCAACCTTCCCCAATGGAAGAGGGCTTTTTTTCTTATTCAAACTTTATTCAAAATCACTTTGTTTGGTAAATAGAATCATCAAACAAAAAACTAATGTTCAATAATTTCGTCTATCAAAATCCAGTAAAAATACTTTTCGGAAAAGGTCAGATTACTCAACTGAGCAAACAAATTCCTGCCGATGCAAAAATTTTGCTTACTTATGGCGGTGGCAGTATTTTCCAAAATGGTGTTTACGAACAAGTTAAAAAAGCCCTTGAAGGTAGAAATATCGTAGAATTTGGCGGAATCGAAGCCAATCCTACTTACGAAACACTCATGCAAGCCGTTGAGTTGGGGCGTAAAGAAGAAATAACTTTCTTACTGGCCGTTGGTGGTGGCTCTGTACTTGACGGCACTAAATTTATTGCGGCAGCCATTCCGTTTGAGGGTGACGATGCTTGGCAAATCGTGACAGGACAAGCAAAATATAAGACAGCTATTCCGTTGGGGTCGGTGCTAACTTTGCCTGCTACTGGTTCAGAAATGAATTATTATGCCGTAATCAGCAAGAAATCTACGCACGAAAAGAAAGGCATGGGTGGGCCATTAGTTTACCCAAAGTTTTCGATTCTTGACCCCGAAACAACTTATTCATTACCACCACGCCAAATTGCCAATGGCATTGCCGATGCCTTCACGCACGTAATGGAGCAATATATGACTTACCCCGTTGATGCTCAAATTCAGGACCGATTTGCCGAATCGGTCATTCAGACATTGATTGAGGTTGCACCAAAAACACTCGAAAACCCAACGGATTATGAAGCACGAGCCAATTTTATGTGGGCAGCCACGGTGGCTCTCAATGGTTGGATTGGTTTGGGCGTGCCACAAGATTGGGCAACACACCAAATCGGGCATGAAATTACGGCTTTCCACGGCGTTGACCATGCTCGAACGCTTGCGGTTGTATTGCCGCATTTATTGCAATACAAACAGGCCGATAAACGAGCAAAACTGATTCAATATGCCAAAAGAGTTTGGGGTTTGAGCGGCACTGACGATGAATTAGTGACTGGAGCAATTCAGAAAACGGGAGAATTTTATGAGTCGTTGGGCTTACCGATTAAGGCTTCAGAGTATGGTGTCAATCATGAAACGATTGAAAAGATAAAGCAACGTTTTGTTGAAAGAGGTATGAATTTCGGAGAAAAAGCCGATATTACACCTGCGGTTGTAGCGGAGATTTTAGAGATGAGTATTGCATAATATTAGTAGCTACAAGGCATTTCCTTTTCAGTACGTTGCAAAAAAATATTTCTGCAACAAAAAAACGTGGCATATTTTTGAGATATGCCACGTTTTCCACTTCTAAAAAATCTATAATTTTACTGCACTTTCGCAAAATCGGCAGTTAATTTGTTCATTTCAGTATCCGAAACCTCGCCCGAAGTTACTACCAAACGGAAACGCATAGTTGTTGACTGTTTAGGAGCAAGTTTAAAATTAAGTTCTTCTTTGCCATTTGAGAAAACTTTTTGTCCGAACGGATTAGCCGAGAAAAGGCCATAACCACGTGAGTGCCAATAAGTTGGGTAACCCACATTTTTTGGGTGGTCAATAATAGCTACCGATATTTTTTCTTCACCGATTTTTCCACGAAGATTCACCCAATCCGAACGTTTTGCCCACGTATCTTCGCCTTCAATTCCTTCTTTATTGCGGTAACTTCCAGTAATACCTGTATTATCAAGCACTGGTACTTTAGTAGCCACGCCACTTGCATCAGTAAATACTTCTGCTTTGTTTGATGGATGCTCAAGTTGGCGAGCCAAACGGATGGCAAATGTACCATCTTTTACGTCTTTGAAAGTCACTTCTTTATCAGCAGCCGTAAGAGTAGTTATTCTATCTGTAATACGTTGTTTATCAGTACCTTGAAAAATATAAGTGGTTGTTTCTTTCAACATTATTTTTCCATCTTTATCGAGCCAATCGGCTGTAACTACCAACGAGCCTTTATTTGCCCCAGATTTTACTGACTTGATTCCAGTATGCACAATTGTTCCGTAAACTCCCTTCGGATTAGGTGGAGTATTAGAGTTATTCCAAAAATCATGTCCGTTCACATCTTCATAATTAAACCAAACTCCTACATGATGCGGGTGGTCAATACGCTCACCTGGGCGAGGGTCCATCGGCCAGCCACGAGTAATAAGTGTTCCTTCAGAGGTACGAACAGGATACAACACTGCTTTTTTCAGTACATCTGGGCCAGGGTAGATATAAGATGTAAAAGGTTTGCCATCGACCAAGACATCCACCTTTTTATTGGCATCGTCTCGAACGAGTTTTACTGCTTTTGTTTGTCCGAACATGACGGCGGGAACAAGTGAAAAAAGCAAAAATATTTTTTTCATTGGTTTTAGATTGAATAGAGTAAAACAATGTAGCAAAGTAAGCACTCTTTTTCAATCTTAACTACCGAAATATTTGCTTTTTCTTATATTTTTTTGACTTTAAATTAGCTCTAAAAGGAAACTGTGGCTTATATTAATAACAAGAATACTTCTACAAACGATACATTAAACCCACTACAAGGGCATTTTCATTATCAATTTCGTTGGAAGTACGACGCCGACGAAAGATATAACGGTAACCCAACTCTGACTCCAAATGCTTCGTAAAATTATGATTGAACGTTACTCCAAGCTGGTTTTGTTCATATTTCTTGGTCGAGTTTGGTGGTGACCCAAACAAGAACTCTTCTAAGAAAACCAAACTATTAGTTTCCGAAATTGGTTGACGGTACTGAAATCTTTGTCGGAGTCGTCCAGCAGTTCTATCTACAAAAGAGCGATATTCATATTGTGTCCGCCATTGGAGTGTTCCTTTATTTATTTTTTTGAAATATTCGATACCAGGTGTAAATCGCCATTCAATTGTTTGTGGTCTTTCAAAATCGGCTTCTTTCCCCAAAATCTGATAAGCATGCCAGCGTGAAGCCGCAAAGCTAAATAGCCAGTCTTTACTTCGATAACCAACCGATAAACGCTGTGCATCAAGCAATGGCTTAAGCAAAAAATTGAATTTAGATTGGTGAAAATCATTTTGTCGGCGATAAGCAACATCTCCTGTAAATATCCATTTCCCCACTTGTTTACTAATCAAAAGCCTCGACCAAACTGAAGTATGATTATAGGTTTGAGCTTGGCTTGAGAAAACAAAGAAAAATAGCATAAAGCATAATCCGAGAGCTTGCTTATGTATTTTGATGGTTTGGTGTACGTTTTTCACTTAATATATTGTCGGCTATAGAAGGACTAAAAATCTGAACCACAAAATTATAACAAAAAAATAAACACGAGATTAAAATACCACTAAAACTACCAAATTAGTATGAGATAAAACAGAATTATTGTGCTTTGCATCATCATTACTGACTTGAAGTATTTCATTTTTTTAAAAAATAATTGCACTATTCTTATTAACAATTTTATAATCAGGGGATTATACGAAATAGTCAAGGTTTTTTCATTTATATTGCCTAATTTTGCGGTTTATTTAAGAAAGATGTTGTTCGTCTTTGTTTATCAGTTGTGAATGGTAAATGTTGATGCACAACGAATTAACAAATACATTTAATGAATAATATCAGAAACATCGCCATCATTGCCCACGTTGACCACGGTAAAACTACATTGGTTGATAAAATCATTCATGCGTCAAAACTTTTCAGAGAAAATCAAGAATTTGGTGATTTGATTCTCGACAACAATGACCTTGAGCGTGAGCGTGGAATTACTATCGTTTCTAAAAACGTATCAGTAAGATATAATGGCGTAAAAATTAACATCATTGATACTCCTGGTCACTCTGATTTTGGTGGTGAAGTGGAGCGTGTATTGAAATTAGCCGATGGCGTAATTTTATTAGTGGATGCTTTTGAAGGCCCAATGCCACAAACACGTTTCGTGTTAGGTAAAGCCCTTGCATTGGGTTTGAAACCAATCGTTGTTGTAAATAAAGTTGATAAAGAAAACTGTCGCCCTGAAGAAGTTCACGAGCAAGTTTTCGATTTGATGTTTAACCTCGAAGCAACCGAAGACCAACTTGACTTCCCTTGCCTTTATGGTTCATCAAAACAAGGTTGGATGAGTACCGACTATAAAAAACCAACGACTGACATCGTTCCTTTATTAGATGCTATCATTGAGCATATTCCTGCTTCTCCAGTAGTTGACGGAACAGCCCAAATGCAAATTACATCGCTTGATTACTCTTCATTTGTTGGTCGTATTGCTATCGGTCGTGTAGCTCGTGGAACTTTGAAAGAAGGAATGCAAGTAGCCCTTTGCAAAGCTGATGGTTCAATCAAACGTAATAAAATCAAAGAATTACAGGTTTTTGAAGGTCTTGGTAAAGTAAAAGTTGCGGAAGTAAGTTCGGGAGAAATTTGTGCAGTGACAGGTATAGAAGATTTTGAAATCGGTGATACTATTGCTGACATGGAAAATCCAGAAGCGTTGCCACGTATCTCAATCGACGAGCCTACGATGAACATGTTGTTTACGATTAACAACTCTCCTTTCTTCGGAAAAGAAGGTAAATTCGTAACATCACGCCACCTACGTGACCGTTTGATGAAAGAAACAGAGAAAAACCTTGCGTTGAGAGTTCAAACGGGTGACACTGAAGATAAATTCTTAGTATTTGGTCGTGGTATTCTTCACTTATCAGTTCTTATCGAGACGATGCGTCGTGAAGGGTATGAGCTTCAAGTAGGTCAACCACAAGTATTATACAAAGAAGGAGAAAACGGCGAACGTCTCGAGCCAATCGAAACATTGGTTGTTGATGTGCCAGAAGAAACAGCAGGCAAGGTAATCGAATTAGCAACACAACGTAAAGGTGAGTTGTTAATTATGGAACCAAAAGGCGATTTGCAACACCTTGAGTTCAATATTCCTTCTCGTGGTTTGATTGGTTTACGTTCAAGCGTATTGACAGCTACTTTCGGAGAAGCGATTATGAATCACCGTTTCAAATCGTATGAGCCATTCAAAGGTGCAATCCCTGGCCGTGTAAACGGTTCATTGATTGCCAGCGGAAATGGTCCAGCTACTCCGTATTCAATTGATAAATTGCAAGATAGAGGTGTATTCTTTATCGACCCAAGTGAAGAAGTTTACATGGGAATGGTAATTGGTGAGCATAACCGTCAGAACGACATCGTTGTGAACGTGCAAACTGCGAAACAATTAACCAACATGCGTGCTTCGGGTTCTGATACTAACGTGAAGATTGCTCCAAAAATCAACTTCTCTTTGGAAGATGCAATGGAATATATCCAAAAAGACGAATATTTGGAAATCACGCCAAAATCAATTCGTATGCGTAAGATTTACCTTGATGAAAACGAACGTAAACGTGCAGAAAGCAAAAATGCCTTTGCAGGAGCTTAATTTTAATTTCCGAAAATATACAAAACATGTTACTTCATGTCATTTATGTATACAGGTAATGTGGCAGAATTGGTTGGTGGAAAACTGTAAAAAAGTATTAATAATCAACAAATCGACGATAAAATTAGCCAATGCTGAAAAAAAAATGTAGCCCATTATGGGCTACATTTTTTTTTCAGCATTGGCTATGGTTTAAAAACTCAAATTTTATTAGAACAAATATACCATTTGATAAAGTTTTTTTGATGCCCATCATCAAAGCTCTGTTCTTTGGCTGATTTATGGTTAGGGCTACTGGAAAGACCAATTAAGCTCTGACGTTGAATATGCACTAAATAACGTTGAATTTTAGTATTAATCAGCCACACTTTAATAGTTTGAAATCTCCCTTTTACCAATGAAATGCGATATTTTCAATCCTCAAACCTAATAGTAAAAGACTCTTTAAAACCTCTTTGATTTCTTCATATCTTTCCTAATCACTAACTCTGATAAGTTGGGTATAGTTACTATTTGTTTTTGGTAACTAACTAATTCAAGTTGCTACCTATAAAAATGTGTTATCCATAGCAAAATAGTATTTTTGAAATCACCACAAATCAAAATACCATAAAAGATAACACCATTGCAATGTACAGTATTGTAGATGATATTTTTCATAAAATTGACTACAAGAAATACCCATAACGCCGAGTAACCGATGCCTTGATTCTAACTACTGTTTTGGTGAGTAGTTAGAATTTTGGAAGAAAATGTGAGTCAGCACGGTTCTATATGCTTTAACATTATTGTAAAAGTATGGTCGATATCTCTCATTTTTTTGGCCGATTTCATAGTTGCAGAGAATTAGAGATGTGGCTGTCTATCATAATATTTGTATCTAAAAATGTTTTATGGTATATTTTTTTTAACTCTTCTTTATGACCTTATATGTATCGTAATATATATAATTTTGAAAAATTAAGCGAATTTAAGTTTTTGATTACAATTTCTGTACCGTACAAAAATTTACTATATTTTTTGTATATTTTTATGTAAATGGCTTTTCTTAAAAACATATATTTGTAGCGTCAAATACGTTTTAACATAATAATTATATCCCATGAAAAAAATACACTTTATTGCTATTGCTTTATTTAGTGTGGCCTTGCAAACTGTTTCGGCACAAGAAACTCAAAGAACACGTCCAAGTAGTTTTAACGTAAAAATTGGACCAAGTTACATATCTGGAGATGGCAAAAAGAAAGTGGGGGTGACTTTAGGTTTTAGTGTTGAACAATACCTAAATAAACATTTAATTTTAGGTATTTCTGTGGATGGTGGAAGCATGAAAACTGAAGCCTATTCAGGTTATTATTATACTTCTAAAACTTCATTTGCCCAAGTCACGCCAATAATAAAATATAATATTTTACAGCCCAAGTCAAAATATACACTTGCTCCTTTTTTAGGGATTGGCTATACTATATATAATGCAAAAGCGTCTGAAAATAATTCTATTATTCGATTTGTTAATGGAACAGCATCTGAACCCAAATCTACTGGTAATTTATTATATTCGACAGGAGCAGAATTAGGGTTTAGTGTTGGTAAAAATATTGTAGGACTTGAGTTGACAAATAATTTTATTCAAAGCGATAGGTTTGATGCAACTGCTGGACTTTTAAATGGTGTTGATGGACACAAATTTAAAGGTAAAGTAATAGATTTAAAAAAAGGAGATGTAGGAAAAACAAAAAACGATGCTTGGATTGGAGTTCGTTTTAAAATATCTATTCCCATTAACAAGGAAAGATAAAGAAGAAAAACACAAGTTAACTAACAGATTTTACACAGTCCTAATTTCCTTTCCAGTTCGGCTGATTATTCAATCGCAGCAGTGCTTGGAACGACATCAGAGGTTATCAAGTTTTTTTGCGTAAAAAATTTACACAAAATTTTCGCTTACGTATAAACTTGTATAAAACTCATAACAAACATCTTAGTAAATAGCGAATACTTCCCAAACACTCGAATAATCCAATTGATACACAATTTGGTTATTCGAGTTTAATTAACTTCACAAGAAAGTAAGCCAAAGGAATTATTCAGCAAAAAATTACTTACTACAAAAGTTGCATTAATTATTTTGAACAAAAGTACAGCATGAGTTTTGCTTTTTATCAAAATTTTGAGTAGCTAAAATACTATTCCATCTTTGAAAAAAAATAATAATATTACGTGGTAATGCTCAATTGATGTTCTAAATGCCTCCCAGCACGGCCTTTTATCTTTGAATCGATGATAGAAAAAATATTGAAAAATACGAATTTTATTCAACCAAAAAGACAATCAAATCTTACAGTTTAAAGCAAGATTGATGTTGTAATGATAGTTAATTTTAGAGGTATTGGAAGTAGTTGTTTTCGATGTCAGCAAAGATAAATATTCGTATTAGTGGATGGAAATGATTTTGAGCTAAAATATTGATGATATAATGCTCTTCATCATCAATATATTTCCCTACCACAAACACGCAAATAATGAGGCTAAAATCGAAGAATCTGAAGAAATAACCTTAGAGAAGGTGTTTAATTTTATTTAGGATTATTTCTAAATCGAAAAACAAAAAAGCCTTGATAGTCGAATGATTATCAAGGCTTTTTTTGTGTAGTTTGAAAATCGTATCTTTGCTATTATGATTCAAAAACCTATCCTCATATTAAAATTCGGAACGGCTTCGATTACTCAAAAAAACGGAGAACCCGACGAAACAATCATTGCCGATATTGCTCGCCAAGTAGCCATTCTTCACGCCAACTATCAGATAGTTATGGTATCTTCGGGTGCGGTGGGTGCTGGAAAGCATTTTATCAAAAATTATTCGGGTGAAATTGCCGAGCGTAAGGCCGCTGCTGCCATCGGAAACCCTCTTTTGTTGAATATTTACTCGAAATATTTTTCGCAATACGGCATTCAGATTGCCCAAAGTTTGTGCGAACGCCAACATTTTGGTAATCGTGAACAATTTTTGCAGCTCAAAGAAACTTACCAAGAATTATGGAAAAATGATATTATTCCGATTGCTAACGAAAACGACGTTGTAAGCAACCGTGAATTAAAATTTTCGGATAACGATGAATTGGCAACTCTCATCGCCACTGGTTTCGGAGCAGAAACACTCATGATTTGCACTTCGGTTGGCGGACTTTTGGATAAAGAAAAAAACATCATTCGCAAAATAGGAAACATCGATAACCAAATTCTTGGCTTGGTTGATAGTTCAAAATCGGCACTCGGCTCAGGCGGAATGGCATCTAAATTAACTTTTACGAAGCTCGCCACTCGCATGGGAATCAAGGTGATTATTTTTGGAATGAAAGAAATTGATGGTATCTTGAAAGCCATCAACGGTGAAGCAGGCAGTGAGTTTTTGGCACAAGAAGTCACTCTTTCGTCAAGAAATAAATGGTTGGCCAGTGGAAGCGTTGCGGTAGGCACATTGCAAATTGATACAGGAGCAGCCAAAGCTATCCAAAAACGCAGCAGTTTGTTGGCCGTAGGTATCAGAAAAGTAAAGGGCGATTTTGAAATCGGTGAAGTGGTAGAAATTGTTGATAATCACGGCGAAATGCTGGCTGTTGCCCGCACAAAAGTTTCTTCGACTGAGTTAGCAGCAAATCTAAAAACAATCAATTACGAAGTAGCAAACGCCAATGATATTGTATTGATTTGAGTGCGTTTTCACCTTATAAACTAAAAAATGTACTTCCTCTATTTAGCGATTGCCGTTTTAGCTTTCATTTTCAATATGTTGATAGTGACTAATAGCACATCGGGCGACCAAGTAGGCATCGCCCCTGTTATACAATTGGTTTTTATTATTCCGATTTTTATTATCTGTTCGCTTATTTTCTGTTTCACCAAAAACACCAATTTCGGGCAGACCTATCAGCATTTCTATATTTTATTGCCATTTTTATTAGAAATCATCTTTTTTGCTTTCACAAAAGACTTATTTAGTATGTTTAAGGCTAATGGTTTCGTGACACGCTCTTATGTTTTATCAATCGGTTTAGCTACGATTGCTACCTTTTTTCTCAATTGGTTATTTGTAAAAATCTTCTAAAATGACACCTCAAAAACGCCAAGAAATTATCCATCAAATACTCGAAAATCTTTCAGTACAAGTCCCTACGTACCAAAATAGCGAACCCGATTGGGGGATTTGTGAGGGAAATGTAGCGATTTGTATCATCGACGACGAAGGGAATGTTTACGGAAAAATTTGGGGCGATGATAAACTAACAGGCCGACGATACTACGATGTAGCCTATCGAAAAGCCTCGCAAGTTTGGATAACTGGCTACAAAACAGGGGAATTTGAACGTTTAATTTTTACCGATAAACTCAATTACCGAGATTTTGGCATACCATTGCCCGAACTCATGGGCTGGGAAGGTGGACAACCGATTCAGTTAGATTCAGAAACTACTATTTCATACGGTTTTAGCGGCTTTAAAGGTACAACCGACTTAGCAATCGTGAAAAAAGCCGCAG
The DNA here is from genome assembly GCA_027488335.1 of Cytophagaceae bacterium. GTDB lineage: Bacteria > Bacteroidota > Bacteroidia > Cytophagales > Spirosomataceae > Emticicia. The sequence continues at coordinate 25,826 of JAIYBU010000201.1, read as the reverse complement.
AAGCGGCTTTACAACAAATCTAAATATGCTTGGGAAAAACTATTTTTCTTTTCCCCAAATTTCATTCACAGGCTCTCCTTTTGAGCTTTTTCCCGAATGCTGCCACTTATCAGCCTCTACTTTCGCATCAAACGTAAGTGATGCTCCTACTCTACTATTATCTCTTGAGAAAAACTCGAGTGTTTCGGTATATTTTCCATCTTTCAGGGTGTATGTGCCGCCACCTGTTCCGAAAAACTCTTTGGTTTCGGGGTTGATGGCGAACCATTGAAACCTTGTTCCTGAGCATATTTTCAAGGTCTTTCGGGCAGTACGCTTCATTTCGGTCATTTGTCCATCTTGCCCAGCACGGGCCGAGATTCGCCAATTTCCAGAAAGGGCATCTTTCCCTTCATCAAGGCGTTTCCAAGTTGTTTTGACTTGATTCTCAATCGTAAACTCATTAGCAGTTCTGGCATACTTATAGGTAATTTTTGTACCAACACTCTCTGGATTTTTATCATTAAATTCAAGCAGTAACGTCAATCCATTATTATCAATTGTGTACGTACCACCGTAAGTTCGGATGTAGGCGTTCTTTTCAAAAACTGCAATCGAAAGATAGTTTTCGGTGGCAATCATCACCGCTCTTTCGTTTGAGACACTGCTTTCGGGTTGCATTTCCCATGCTCCACGAAGAGTTCCTGCAAAACTTTGGATAGCCATAGCTCCCACAAAAACGATAGACAAAAAAATTATTTTCATATTTTTAAGTTTTGAGTTGCACATGGCAATACACAAGTAAATATAACATAAAAATTAAAATTGTGTAGGATTTTCATATCAAGAAAATTAATTTCTGTTTATCCACAAAGTGTTTTGACAAGAAGTTTTTAGTTGATAATTTCGTCAAAAATTCCAGACTCTAAGCCTTATGAACATTGTTTTTCTTGATGCCTATACCCTAAATCCGCTCAATGATTTAGACCTTTCAATCTTAGATTCTCTCGGAAATGTCACACTCTATGACAGAACTTCACCCAATCAAATTATTGAACGAGCCAAAGATGCCGAAATAATATTGACCAATAAATGTCCGCTTAATGCACAGACTATCAACCAATTACCAAATCTGAAATACATCGGTGTGGTAGCCACTGGCTATAATATTATTGATATTGAAGCGGCTAAAGCACAAGATATTATTGTGGCTAACGTGCGTGGATATAGCTCAGCCTCGGTTGCTCAATTAGTATTTTCATTGATTTTAGGTTTCACGAATCGAGTAGCAGAGCATTCCAAAAATATCGAAAATACTTGGACATCTTGCCCTGATTTTTGTTTTTATCACTCACCTTTGGTAGAACTCGAAGGAAAAACGTTGGGCATTATTGGTTTGGGTGATATTGGCAAAAAAGTAGCCAGTATTGGCTTAGGGTTCGGTATGAAGGTTTTAGCAAATAAGCGAGATTTGACTTCTGGTGGAATGAGTGGTGTGGAGCTTTGTAGCCAAGAACAAATATTTCAAGAAAGCGATTTTATTTCACTACATTGCCCATTAACACCTGATAATCAGCAATTTGTCAACAAAGAAAGGTTAGCTTTAATGAAATCTTCAGCAATTTTAATAAATACATCAAGAGGCGGACTAATTAATGAACAAGACTTAGCCGATGCTCTCAATGCTGGCATAATAGCAGGTGCTGGGCTTGATGTACTTTCTGTTGAACCGCCAACTACAACCAACCCAGTATTGACAGCAAAAAATACTATTATTACGCCACATATTGCTTGGGCAGGAGTGAATGCACGCCAAGAATTATTAAAAGGAGTTGTAGAAAATATCATATCATTTCAACAAGGAAAGCAACCAAAAGGAATGATTTAAAACATTTTTGCAACTTTTTTGTACTTTTGCGTGTCTGTTTTAAAGCAACAAACTACAATTTTAATCTCCTTTATGAAAAAACTTTACTTTACCGTAGGAGCAATCCTATTGGGAATGAACGTATTATTTGCCCAAGACTCAAAAAAAGACGAAGACAAATATAGTATCCATATCAAAAAATCTACGACACCCATCAAATTAGATGGTTTGCTCGATGAAGACTCTTGGAAAACTGCCGACATAGCAAAAAACTTTTTTCTGAACCGTCCGTATGATTCTTCTTTTGCCAAATTACAAACTGAAGTAAAAGTCCTTTTTGACGATAATTTCATTTACGTTGGTGCTATCTGCTACGAACCCCGTGATATATATACGGTCGCTTCATTAAAACGAGACTTTGAAGGAGGAACGAGTGATGTTTTTACGGCAACATTTGATACTTTCAAAGATAAACTCAACGCTTTTCAGTTTGCTGTCAATCCTTACGGCGTGCAGCGAGAAGGTTTGATTTTCAACGGCGAAGAATCTTCTAATTTTTGGGACAACAAATGGTATTCGCAAGTAAAAAACTACGATGATTATTGGGTGATTGAAATGGCGATTCCTTTCAAAACCCTACGCTATAAAGTGACCGATGGGCAAAATACTTGGCGAGTAAACTTTGGCCGAAATGTGCTGAAGAAAAACGAAGTATCAACTTGGAGTCCTGTTCCCCGTAATTTCCGACCAGCCAATTTGGCCTTTGCAGGAAATATGACTTGGGACGAAAACCCACCAAAACCTGGAGCTAATGTTTCGTTGATTCCATTTGTTTCAATGGCAGCCCAAAAGGATTTTCCACGTAATGAAAGTGATTTAAAAGCACTTCCAACAACCTCTAATTTTCCTGCGGGCGTAGGTATGGACGCAAAAATTGCTGTTACACCATCGTTGAATTTAGACTTAACGGTCAATCCCGATTTTTCACAAGTCGAAGTTGACAAACAAGTAACTAACCTTAGTCGTTTCGAGTTGTTTTTCCCTGAAAGAAGACAGTTTTTTCTCGAAAACAATGACCTTTTTGGCACTTTTGGCTTTCCTGATACTCGTCCGTTTTTCTCTCGCCGTATTGGTATTACCCGAAATCCAAATACTGGTAATACCCAACGAGTACCAATTTTGGCAGGGGCAAGACTCAGCGGAAAACTTAACGAAGATTGGCGAATTGGGGTGATGAATATGCAAACCCGCAAAGTAAATTTCGGAGAAAATAAATATTTACCCGCCGCCAATTATTCGGTAGCAGTTGTGCAACGCAAACTCTTAAATCGCTCAACACTTGGAGGTATTTTTGTAAATAAAGAAAATGATTTTAGTAATCTAACTACCGAACAAATAGCGGGTTATCGTAAATTTAACCGAGTTGGTGGTTTAGAATTTAATTATTATTCAAAAGATAGCCGTTTTCAATCTGAAAGTTATTACCATCAATCTTTTTCACCCGAAAACAAGAAAGATGCAGGAAGTGCCGCTCATTTTATGGGGTATAGCCACCCAAACATTGAGCTGAATCTGGGAGTGCAGCGTATCGGTGAAAATTACCGTGCCGATGTGGGTTTTGTGCCACGCACAGGTATTTGGCAGATATATCGCCCAGCCAATATTATTCTGAATCCGAAGTCGAAAAAGGTTGCCAAATATATTAACGCTTACGGCATCGGAACACAAGGAAGTGATGTATTTAGCTTAAAAGGAGAAAGACTTGATAGCGAAACAACTCTTTTCATGTTTGCCAATAATTCGGCAGGTTCAGAAGTTTTTGTGGCCTACACAAGAAGTTTTACCCATCTTTTCTTTCCTTATGACCCAACCAATGCTAACAATAATCCAAATCCAGATAATTATAAAAACGTAATTGAATTGCCCATCGGTAATTATTATACACAACTATTGAGCATTGGTTATACAAGTAGCCGACGAAATAACTTAAATGGTTCTTTTGAACTCAACAAGGGAAAATATTTTGATGGAAAGGCTACTTTCTTGAAAGGTAGTATTGGCTATCGTTATCAACCTTTTGGAGTGTTTTCGCTGGACTATAACTATACCAAAATCAATATGCCTAAACCCTATAATAGTGTTGATTATTGGCTGATTGGACCTCGTGCTGAGCTATCGTTCTCAAAAAGTGTATTTTTTAGTACCTTTTTTCAATATAATACTCAAACCAATAATACAAATATCAATTCTCGCTTGCAGTGGCGTTTCCGTCCTGTTTCTGACTTATTTTTGGTTTATACCGATAATTATTTTGCCGAAAATATTCCGAATTATTATATCAAGGCGTGGACTCCTAAAAATCGTGCATTGATTTTAAAGATGACTTATTGGTTGAATGTGTAGAAAATAATTTTAAAGATTAACTTCCCGAAAATTTTAGAACTTTCGGGAAGTTTTTTCTAAAATACCAAATAAATCAAACAAACCAAAACCAAACTCACTATGCCTTGCAAGCCAGAAAGTAAGGTGTGGGTGCGGTAGGCATCTCGCTGGTTGATGCCTGTAAACTGAGAAACTACCCAAAACCAAGCATCATTGGCATGTGAAACGGTCATTGCTCCGCTACCTACGGCCATTACTAAAAGCGTAAGGTCGAGCGGTTCGGTAAAACCTACGGTGCTTGCAAGCGGAGCTAAAATGCCCGAAGTAAGCACCATCGAAGTAGTGGTTGAGCCTTGTGCCGTTTTGAAAAATGCCGCTACCAAAAACGCAATCACCAAAAACATGACACCCGATGTTTGGTTGGCCAAAAGCCAATTACTAATCATATCTTTCAGAGCAGTTTCTTTCAAAATTGCCCCAAAAGCACCACCTGCCCCTACCAGCACAAGCGTAGTGCCACAATGCTCAATCCCACTTTTGAAACAGGCCAACAATTTATCAGCAGGTTTTTCAGGGAAAAGTGTGTATGAAAACCCAATCGCCAGTAAAAATGATACTAACGGACTGCCGAGAAAACTCAACCAATGTAAAACTTCATCGCTGAAAACGTGTGAAATTTTGGCAAAAGAAGCAAAGGCAATCAATAAAATGGGTAGTAAAATTGGCATAAAGGCTTTCCAAGCGGACAAATGACTACTCGTTACCTCACTGATTTCCAAGTCGTTATCTTCGATTATTTCTACATTTGAAGCAAATTTCTGAGCAAACCAAGTAGAAACAAATAAACTCGGAATAGAAACCACTAAGCCAACCAAAATCACGAGTCCAACCGAATCGGTTAGATTCAAATTTCCTGCTGCCGAAAGCGGACCAGGTGTTGGCGGTACGAGCGTATGCGTAGCAAAAAGTCCTCCTGAAAGGGCAATAGCAATCGTTCCGAGTGGTCGGTTTACTTTTTTGGCAACAATTTTATTAAGTTTTGCCAAAATAATAAATCCCGAATCACAAAAAACTGGAATACCGACAATTGCTCCAATCACCGACATCGCAAAGGCAGGGTATTTTTCACCAAAAAGTTTCAAAATTATATCCGCAACTTTTATAGCAGCCCCCGATTTATCAAGAATTGCTCCAATAACACAGCCCAAAATAACCATCAGGCCGATTTTCGACATCAGTTCTCCGAAGCCTTTGCCAATTGTTTCGGCGAGTTTATCAATCGGTAAACCTGCAAAAATCCCAACGCCCAAAGCCGCCAAAAGCAAACCAGCCAACGGATGAAGTTTGAACCAAGTAGACGAAATAACAATGAAGGCTATGGCAAGAAAAACGACAAGAATTATCATAGAATTAACTAATGAATGAATGAGTGATAGAGTGATAGAATGAGAGAATGAATGCTGTTGACTAAATAATTATGATAAAATACTGAATGCTAAATGCCTAAATATTCACTCATTCTATCATTCAACATTCTATAATTGATTTTATACAATCTCAAAATAACGTTTCAATTCCCAATCAGTAACCACTTTGGCGTGTTGTCGCCATTCCCACTCACGGGTTTGGGTGAAATGCTGCACGAAAGTTTCGCCGAAAAGCTCTTTAGCAATAGCAGAGTTTTTCATGGCTTGCGTGGCTTCGTGTAAATTGCTTGGTAAAATTCCATTACTGATATCACGGTAGCCATTACCAACCGTGGCAGGTTGATTGAGTTTAAGCTGATGGCGGATACCGTATAAACCCGCCGCCAAACAAGCAGCCAATGCCAAATATGGATTGGTATCAGACCCAACTACACGAGTTTCGAGGCGACACGATTTTTTACCCAAAGGCAAAGCACGCAAAGCCACCGTTCGGTTATCGACCGCCCACGTAAGTGTTGTAGGGGCCCAAGCACCTTCTACCAAACGTTTGTAGCTGTTAATTGTCGGAGCAACCATCGGCAAAATATACGGCAAACAATGCAACTGCCCAGCCATATAACTTTCCATCAATGAGCTAATATGATTGGGAGAGTTTTCATCATAAAAAAGATTGTTTTTTTCGGCCGAATCCCACAGGCTTTGATGCACGTGACCGCTACAACCTGGGAGATTTTCATTGATTTTTGCCATAAAAGTGGCCATAATTCCCAACTTATTGGCAATTTCTTTGACCGAAGTTTTGAACAGAATGGCTCTATCGGCAGCCGATAAAATATCTGAATACGTAATGGCAGCTTCATAAACACCTGGACCTGTTTCAGTATGTAGCCCCTCGAGTGGAATACCAAATTGGGTAAGTTGTTCGAAAATGTTGGTCATAAAATCATTGCGTAAACTACTACGGAGCAACGAATAACCAAACATTCCAGGCGTGAGTGGTGTCAGATTCTGAAAGCCTTTTTCGTGAATAGAGGCAGGCGTTTCTTCAAAGTTAAACCACTCAAATTCTTGCGAAAAGAAAGGTTTAAATCCTTGTTTATCAGCATCTTCAATGACTCTTTTTAGTACATTTCTTGGACAAACTTCGGCGGCTTCTTCAATAAATTCGGCTAAGAAAAACGGAATATCATTTTCCCACGGAATTTTGCGAAATGTACTTAAATCCAGCTTTGCTTTGGCATCAGGATAGCCCGAATGCCAACCCGTAAAACTGGCGTTGTCGTAGCAAACATCGGCCATATCCCAGCCAAAAACTACATCACAAAAACCTAAGTCGCCATCAAGTAATGACATAAATTTTTGTTTACTAATATATTTTCCACGTAAAACCCCATCAATATCAGCAATTGCCAATTTGACTTTGCCCGATGGATGATTGTTTACATAACTGATGATTTCTTGTTGATTCATTAGGTTTGGTTGAAAGATGATTATCGTAAATTAATGTACAGGTTTATCGGGAGCGGGAGCAGAAGCATGATAGCCCAAATCTCGAATCATCGTGGCGTATTTTTCCATGAGTTCGAGTACTTTTGCTCTACTTTTTGAACGAACGATAAGCCCTACGTGATATTCTTCGTTCATTTTCCAAACAATTTCAGGGTCATTGAAAGGTGCATAATCTGGATATTCATGTGCAGAAAGCGAAATTACGATTCCCGAATAATAATCTTCGATGGTTGGTAATTCATACGTTCTACCAGTGGCTACCGCAGTTTCGATTTTTGCCCATTCTCTCCATAAATTTATTCCAGAAGAAGCATCCACCATTTCGGCTAAATTGGCACCTCCTACGCGTGAGGCAGTTTCAAGAAAGTAGAATTTCCCATCTTCATAACACTTAATCATTTCCGTATGCGAAGCACTCGATTTCATACCAAATGCACGCATCACCTCTTCATTCATTTTCTTAAGTGCGGCATCATCTTCCGAATCATGCTCAACCGTAACCGAGCGAAAAATTCCGCCACCATGAGCCACTTCAAAAGGTGTATTGAGATATTGGCTGCATCTGGTAAAAATAACTTTGCCGTTGAGCGTAAGCGAATCTACGTGATAGACATCGCCAGGTTTAAATTGCTCTATCAAGAAATTATGGCGTTCGTCACCCAACGAATGCACGGTATCCCACGCTTCTTGAAAACTATGAACTTTTTTTATTCCTGCTGCCGATGCTTCTGAACGAGGTTTAATCACCCATGGTGGTGAGGTGCGTTGCAAATATTCAGTAATATCAATGTCATGAAAAAGTGTGCTGAATGGCGGAACGGCTATGCCAGCATCTTGTGCTTGCACACGCATAGCAAGTTTATCTCTGAAATAACGTGCCGTTGTTTGTCCCATTCCTGGAATACGAAAATGCTCACGTACTAAAGCCGCTTTTTCGACATCAAAGTCATCGAGTGCCACTACTCTATCAATTTTTTTGCTTTGCATCAAGGCTGCCAAACCAACCAATATTTTTTGATAGGTGTCGAAGGTATTTTCAACATTATCTAAATAGAAAATTTCGTCGATTGACTCACGAGGCCATGCCTTATCTTGTAGTTTTTGGTTGGTAAGCAAATACACATTATTGCCTTCAGCCTTACAAGATTTCAGAAAATCGACACCTTTAAAATACGTACAGATACAAAGGAAATTCATAGGTTCAAGGGAAATTGTTGATGATTTACTTTATACAATACTCAAATATAAAAATTTGGTATTTATATTCAATATTTTCGGGCTAATTCTTCTAAAAACAAAGAGCCTCTCGCAGTTCTGCGAGAGGCTCTTATATGAAAGTTAATCTTTTCAGATTATGATTTTTTCTTCGCATTTGGTGCTGCCGCAGGAGCTGCTGCTGGGGCAGGAGCAGAAGTTACTTCACCTTTGATAGTTAAGATAACCGACGAGTTCTCCGCGTTGCTCATAACAGTGATAGTTTTTGTAAAAGCACCTGGACGTCCTGAAGTATTGTATCCAACTTTGATTACGCTCTTACCACCTGGCATGATAGCATCTTTCGAAAACTCAGGAGTTGTACATCCGCAAGAAGCTTGAGCATTTGAGATAACCACTGGAGCTGTACCAGTATTGGTTACTTCAAAGTTGTAAGTTGCCAATGGACCTTCCGATAATTTACCGAAATCGTGCACTTCTTTATTGAATTTCAATACTCCTTGTGCGTTTGAAGCTGCTACGAAAGCAAATACTACTGCAATAGTTAGAAATAATTTTTTCATTGAATTAATTGATTTTAAGATTTAAAAAAGATTTTGTTATTAGCAAAGCATATTGTTACTACAAATAAACATCATTATAAATATACATACCAAATTTTTAACAATCTATTAACAAAATCGTGCCACTTCTCAATATTTTGAAAAATGAAATATTTTTTTCTAACTTTACGTTGAAATTAGTTGTTACACTAACTATTTTCAATATTATTAAAAACTCGAACCATAAATTGGTCTCTTTAGCCAGTAGCGTTTATTCGCTCTACATTTCATCTTATGACTGACCTACTTGCCTCAATTACCTCGACTGATGTTCTTTTAAGTAAAGAAGAAGTACTCAACGATTATCGGGTAGCTTGCGAAAGCCGAGAAGTAAGCTATATCGGCCGACAGGATGTTTTTAGAGGTAGAGCAAAATTTGGGGTTTTTGGCGATGGAAAAGAGCTGGCTCAAGTAGCGATGTCGAAAGTCTTTCGTAAAGGCGATTTCCGCTCAGGTTATTACCGTGACCAAACTTTCTTAGCAGCTGTGGGTGGTCTCACTTGGCAACAATTTTTTGCACAATTATACGCCCACACTGATGTAGCTCACGACCCATTTACGGGTGGACGCTCAATGAATGCCCACTACGGAAATAAGTTGGTAGATGATAAGGGTGAATGGCTCGACCAAACCGAAATGTACAACACAATCTGTGATGTATCTTCTACGGCAGGGCAAATGCCTCGTGCCATTGGTTTGGCTTATGCCTCAAAATTATTTAGAGAAAATACTGACCTACAGCACCTTACAAAATTCTCAAAGCATGGAAATGAAGTTTGCTTTGCCACAATCGGCGATGCTTCTACTTCGCAAGGAATGTTTTTTGAAGCAATCAATGCGGCAGGTGTTTTACAGATTCCTATTATATTTTCGGTTTGGGACGATGGCTACGGAATTTCGGTGCCAATAAAATACCAAACCACTAAATCGAGTATTTCGGAAGCACTGGCAGGTTTTCAGCGAAAAGAGGGTTCTAACGGGCTCGAAATTATCGTGGCTCGTGCATGGAACTATGTCGAACTCATTGAGGCTTATCAACGTGCCGCTCTGTATGCCCGTGACCAACACGTACCTGTGCTGGTACACGTCATTGAAGTAACTCAGCCCCAAGGACACTCAACTTCGGGTTCACACGAACGTTATAAATCAAAAGAAAGACTACAATTTGAGCATGAATTTGACTGTAACGTACATTTCAAGAAGTGGATTCTTGAAAATGGATATGCCACACAAGACGAACTCGATGAAATAGAAATACAAGCCAAAGAAGTTGCAAAAAAATCTCGCAATGCCGCTTGGACTGCCTTTAGGGAGTCGCTAAAGCCTGAGTTTGATTCAGCAACCGCCCTTCTGAAAAAACTAAGTTCTGAAAGTAAAAATACAAAAGCTATTTCGGTAATTAGAGAAACGCTCGAAAAAACCGAAAACCCCGTTAGACGTGATGTAATTTCGGCAGTAAAAAAGGCCATTAGAGCCACACGTTTTGAAGATACAGTCGCCAAAAAAGAATTAATAAAATGGCTAAGCGATGTTGCTCCCGAAAACTATAAACGATTCAACTCTCATTTATTGAGTGAATATCCAACTTCACCCATGAATGTTCAGGGTATCGCTCCTATCTATCATGAAGATAGTCCACTCGTTGATGGGCGTGAAATAATCAATACTTTCTTTGATAATTTACTGGAAACCGACCCAAGAGTATTTGCATTAGGCGAAGATGTAGGCAAAATCGGTGATGTAAATCAGGGCTTTGCAGGTTTACAAGAAAAACACGGAGAAAACCGAGTAACCGATACGGGAATCAGAGAAACCACCATCATTGGGCAAGGAATTGGAGCTGCCATGCGTGGGCTTCGTCCAATCGTTGAGATACAATATTTCGATTATATCTATTATGCTTTACCAACCCTCACCGATGATTTAGCTTCACTCCGTTATCGAACTGTTGGTCAGCAAGCTGCTCCACTCATTGTTCGTACGCGTGGACATCGTTTAGAAGGTATTTGGCACTCAGGTTCACCGATGTCGGCCATGCTGGGAGCTTTGCGTGGTATGCACGTTTTAGTTCCTCGAAACTTTGTGCAGGCGGCAGGTTTCTATAATACAATTCTGAAAGGAGATGACCCCGCTCTGATTATTGAGTGCTTAAACGGCTACCGAATCAAAGAAAAGCTACCAACTAACCTTACTAATGTTTGCGTACCGCTGGGCATACCTGAAACCCTCAAGGAAGGCACTGACCTCACGATTGTGACCTACGGCTCAATGTGCAGAATTGTAATGGAAGCAGCCGCTCAGTTAGAAGAAATTGGCATTAGTGCCGAAATCATTGATGTGCAATCTTTGTTACCTTTTGATATTAATCACAAAATTGTAGAATCAATCAAGAAAACTAACCGAGTTGTTTTTGCAGATGAAGACGTCCCAGGTGGAGCGTCAGCCTATATGATGCAAGAAGTGATTGACAAGCAAAATGCTTATCGTTGGCTGGATGCTGCTCCAAAAGCGATTGCAGCCCAAGCACACCGCCCTGCGTATGCTTCTGATGGTGATTATTTTTCGAAACCAAATGCTGAAACTATTTTTGATGCAGCCTACGAAATAATGCATGAAGCGAAGCCTGCTTTATTCCCGAAATTATATTAGGAAGTTGAGCCAAAGAAAACCAGTATTTGATTTTCTTTGATACTTTTCAAGTCATTTACTTAGACTCCATTCTGTGACCAATTTGAAAATCGTTATTACTAAGCGGTTTACTAAATACTCGGTTACTACTTAAGATATTCCTAAAAGCTACTAATAGCCCCTTATTTTCAAGATAATTTTATTTTGAAAATAAGGGGCTATTGCTTTTATTTGCATTGCTGAGAAATAATACAAAAGAAAGAACAACTATGCTGAATTTAGACCACCCAATGCTTTTGGGCTTACAACAATTTACTTCATTTTCAGAAGTGGACTTGTACGTATTAAGCCAATATTTCAAACGTGTTTCTTATGACAAATACACGATTATTTTAAACATTGGCGAAATAAATGACAAGCTTTACTTTGTAGAAGAAGGTGTTTTGCAAACTTTTTCGTATCAAGAAGAAGACCAAACAAACACCCATTGGCTGATGCCCGAGGGAAGTTTTGTATATTCTACCGTTAGTTTTATTAATCAGATACCTACCGAAATGGGTATAAAAGCTATCGAAAAAGTAAAACTTCTCTATATAACAAAACTCGATTTACAGACTATTTATGAAAAAGTACCACAGATGGAGCGTGTCGGAAGGCTTGTAACAGAGCAAACTTTAACTGAATACGAAAAATTTTTACTTCTGATTAGATACCGCAGCTCCGAAGAGAAACTGGCTTGGTTTGAAGAAACATTTCCTTCGCTTGTTAATCGTGTGCCGCAAAAATACATTGCTTCCTACCTTAATATTCGTCCTGAAACACTGAGTCGAGTCCGCTCAAAAAGAGCAGAACGATAAGCATCAAAAGATATTTATTTAAATTTATTGATATAGGTCAATTTTTATTTCCAAAAAGTATCCCGAATTTTGCAGCACTATAAGTCCACACAAGTTATTTTTTCGCCATCAAGCTCTCAGAAGTTTGGTGGCTTTCATTTAATGTATAACACGCTCAAATTAAACTTAATTAGCAGTAAGTAAAAAACAAAAAGACGCACAGAGTAAAATCAATGCGTCCTTTTTTAGAATATATATGTTTAAGGAGTTGAGGAAAAGAAAATCAGGAATTGCTTTTCTTTAATATTGCGAAGCGTTTCATCAAATACTCATACTCAGTTATATTTCCTATAAGTACTTAAAATCGTTAGAAAAGGCAAAGGGGGCATAAAATGTCCCCCGATGAACCCAAAACAACTTTTGCTGTGACTAAAAAAGTGAATTTCTTAGTTTAGTGTGCGATTTCTCCAAAATTTGTCGATATGGCAATAGTCAATATGACTATATCCATTATCACAAAACACAACACACTTATAATCAAGGATTTACATTTGTATTTATTTACAAGAAAATACAAATTAATTCGTTTTTAATTTTTTATCTTAATAAAGACAACTTTTTTTATTCTGAATCTACATTTTCTATTCTCAAATAATGCCCACCATTCGGCATAATTGAATAAGAGCAGTGGTATCTCTCATACCCGTACGGGCAAGCATATTCCTACGATGATTGTCAACTGTATTGGAGCTAATTTTCATCTCATCTGCTATTAGTTTTGTTTCTAAGCCTTGCGAGATATACTGCAATACCTCTCGCTCTCGCTCCGAGACTATTTCATTATCAATCGTTCGCTCTTCGTTTGAATAAAAAACAAACGTTTTTTTATTTTTTTTACCAAATACCCCTCTGATACAATAATCATCGCCTTTAACGAGGTGAGTAATTTCCTGAATCGACATCATTACTAATGTAGGATTTTTCTGAACATTAAATTCAATCGGAATAATATTCATATGCCAACGCATGCTACGACCATTTTTATTCAATAATTTCATTCCCCAAGCATTAATAAACTGTCGAGATTTGTATTTAATCGGTACAGTTTTCTCAATGTTCAAAATCCAAGTAACAAAATTTCCAATAAATGACCGATGCTCTGGGGCAAACATTGACATGAATTTTATCAATGCTTTATCATTATTGCCGCCAAATTCAGCAGGTTTGTATCCTGTGTATTTCTGCACACTCCCACTTACTTGAACCACCCTAAGTTGTTTTACGTCTATTAAAAGAGTCAAGTTTCCTTGCCGATTATTTAGCAAGTTAATAAGACCTGATTTTTCAAGATACTTTTTATCATCTATCTTTACATCTTCAGGATAAAAACGCTCAAGTGTTTCGTAGAGTTTTCTTAAAATATTTTCTATTTCTCTGTGCAATTTTGATTTTAATATTTCCTATAAAACTTTTTTTTAGTACAAATTACGATATTTGCTTTTATTTTCCACTAAAATTTAAACTTATTTTATTGATTGATAAAAGTATTAAATTATAAATCAAGAATCTAACAACGTAGTTTTAGGATACATCACATAAGTTCTATCTTTCTTGGATACAATAATTTTTATCCGAAAGCTTTCTGTTTTTTTAATTTTAATGATAAGTAATGACCAAAACATCTTCTCAAATACTTTATATTATTCTTTTAGGTACCTGTTTTTATTTTCCATTTCTGGGGGGAGTTCATCTCTTTGATTGGGATGAAATAAACTTTGCCGAGTCGGCCCGAGAAATGATTCTTACAGGTAATTATAGTCGTGTACAAATTGATTTTAAGCCATTTTGGGAAAAACCGCCGCTGTTTTTTTGGATGCAGGCGGCGTCAATGCACCTTTTTGGCATCAATGAGTTTGCGGCACGTTTTCCAAATGCTTGCATCGGCGTTCTTACCTTGTTGACATTGTTTTTAATTGGTAAAAAACTTCGAGACAATACATTCGGATTTATTTGGGCTTTGATGTACTTGGGGGCTTTTACGCCACACCTTTACTTCAAATCGGGTATCATTGACCCTACTTTTAATCTCTTTATTTTCTTAGGCATTTACTTCTTTTTTAGAACAAAAATTGAGCCAAAGAAATCTATGCCAAATACACTTTTGGCTGGAGTGTTTATCGGACTGGCAATTCTTACAAAAGGCCCCGTTGGAGGGCTTATTTGGGGCTTAACAGTGTTTTTTTACATGGTTTCTACCAAATTCAAGCAGTCTATAAAATGGAAAGAAATGCTAATTTTTGGAATAAGTTGTGTACTTGTAGCCTCGATTTGGTTTGCTAATGAATTGGTCAATAATGGTTTTTGGTTTATCAACGAATTTATTACTTACCAAATCCGACTTTTCAGTACGCCTGATGCGGGTCATGGGCAACCGTTTTACTATCATTTTGTGGTCGTGCTGATTGGCTGTTTCCCGATTTCAATTTTTGCAATTCGAGCTTTTACCTACAATCATGCAAAAATTGACAATGCTTTAACCGAATTGACCACTTTTGTGCCGTGGATGAAAACCACTTTTTGGGTAGTCATGATTTTGTTTAGCATCGTCACGACCAAGATTGTGCATTATTCATCGATGGCTTACTTTCCTGTGTCGTTTTTGGCGGCAAAATTCCTTTATGATTGGCTCAATGAGCGTGCTACTTGGAACAAATGGGTGAATGTTGGACTTCTTTCGATTGGCTTTATTTTATCTTTGGTTTTAGCGGCCGTGCCTTTCGTCGGAATGCACACGCAGGCGATAATTCCTTACATAAAAGACCCTTTTGCAGTAAAAAACCTCGAAGCGATGGTTGATTGGCACATCTACGAAATGTTTATTGGCATTGTTTATTTTGCTGTCATTGTTTTTACCGTAGTTTTTCTACGCAAACAAAGCAAGAAAGCTTTTATTTATACACTTTCATTGGCTACGGCGGTTTGCTTGTTTTTGTTCGGAGCGATTGTCGTACCAAAAATCGAACGCTATACACAAGGAGCTGCAATTGATTTCTACGAGTCGAAACGTGGGAAAGACGTGTATATTCATGTGCTGGGTTTCAAAAGTTACGCCCATTTGTTTTATTTTCAAAAACCTGTTTCAAAGGTTTCAGCCGAGAAAGGCGAGGCTTACGAAGATTGGCTTTTGAATGGAAAAGTTGATAAACCTGTGTTTTTTGTAACAAAGTTTGACCGCTACGAAGAATACCGAAAGCATCCAAATTTAGAATTGATTAAAGAAGAAAACGGATTTGTTTTCTTGAAGCGTAAAAGTGCGGTTCAAAACTTGTTTTTGAAATAAAATTTGAAAAATTAAGAAGATTTAGCAAACTTTGGCCATAAAAAAACTAACATTGACAGAAAACGCAGCACATTTACTGGTTATTGACGTTGGCAATACTGATGCCACTTTTGGGATTTTCGATGGCGAAAACCTTTTGCATAACTTTAGAATAAAATCATTGAAAGATGAAAACTATGTCTATTTTGAATATCGTTTTCGCCAATATTTTCTCGAAAACAATCTTCGGTTTTCCGACATTACCAAAATTGTTCTAAGCAGCGTTGTGCCTTCTCTTACGCCAGTATTCAAATCTCTCATTCAAAATTTGTTTGGTATTAACCCAATTATTGTAAATGCGTATATTTTCCCAACGCTGACGGTTTCGATTGATAATCCTGATGAAATCGGTAGTGATTTAGTGGCAAATGCCGTAGCGGCCTATACAAAATATGGCAGAAACTGTGTAGTAGTCGATTTCGGAACGGCTCTAACTTTTACAGTTGTTTCAGCAGAAGGAAAAGTTTTGGGGGTATCTATTGCTCCAGGTTTACGCACAGCCGTAAAGGCTTTATTTTCAAATACAGCTCAATTACCCGATGTTCCGCTCGAACTACCTACTTCGGTGCTTGGCAAAAACTCGGTTCACGCCATTCAGTCGGGTATTTTGTGGGGCTACGAAGGTTTAGTAAAAAACATGATTCAGAAAGTAAGAGCCGAACTCGGCGGCGATTGTATTGCTATTGCTACGGGAGGTCTTTCTTCGATAATCTCGACACTGAAAGATGAATTTGTTGAGGTAAATCGAGAATTGACATTAGAAGGTTTGCGAATAATTGGAGAAAACAGATAATCGTATAAAACTTCGTAGGAACCGTCCAAACTGGACCTTATCCTCAATAATTTTCCACAAAATTTATCAGATTGAAAAATCATGAAATTAGATAAACGAGCAATCACGAAATTTATAAAAGCAGCCCTTGCCGAAGACGTAGGCGATGGCGACCACACTTCGCTTTCAACCGTACCAGCCGATGCTATGGGCAAAGCTAAACTTTTGGTAAAAGATGAAGGTATTTTGGCAGGTGTAGAATTAGCCAAAATGATTTTTAAGATTGTAGATAAAGACTTAAAAATGCAAGTGCTTATCAAAGATGGTAAGCCAATCAAATACGGAGATATAGCTTTTTATGTGGAAGGCCGCGACCGCTCAATTCTGACTGCCGAACGTTTGGTACTGAACTGTATGCAACGCATGAGCGGAATTGCAACCACAACCAAACAAGTGGTGAAACTACTCGAAGGCACAAAAACCAAAGTTTTGGACACTCGTAAGACTACACCGTGTTTCAGAATGATTGAAAAGTGGGGCGTACAAATTGGTGGAGGTGTTAATCATCGTTTTGGGTTATTTGATATGATTTTGATAAAAGATAACCACGTTGATTATGCTGGGGGCATCAAAAACGCCCTCAATGCAGCCCACGAATACCTGAAATCTACGGGTAAGGATTTACCGATTGAAATTGAAGTGCGTAACCTTATCGAACTCCAAGAGGCTCTCGAAATTGGCGGCGTAGTGCGTATCATGCTTGATAATTTTAGTTACGAAAATATCCGTGAAGCCATAAAAATTGTTGATGGGCGTTTCCCGCTGGAAGCATCGGGTAATATTTCGCCTAAAAACGTACGAGAATATGCCGATTGTGGCGTAGATTACGTGTCGATGGGCTATTTAACTCATTCAGCTAAAAGTTTGGATTTGAGTTTGAAAGCCGTAAAATAGTTTTCTGTCGATTATCGATTGCCAATAGACGATAGTTTTTTCGTAAAAGTCGATAGATTTAATTTCTTATTCTTTTTATAAAGAAAATAAGTTAGATTTATGGAAAATCTATTGTATGTAGGTTACCGTCTATTGACTAAAAACTATTCAACCTTTCTCTAAAAAATGAAAACTTCTCGACGTGATTTTATCCGAACTACGGGGCTTGGCTCTATTGGTTTGAGTATCTTGCCTAATTTTTATTCTTTCGCCGAAACCTCTCAAAGTTTAGCACGGAAAAGCCCCGAATCTCAAGGAGTTTCTTCCGAAGGAATTCGCAACTTCTTGAAGGCTATCAAAGAATCTGGTCTCGAATGGCACAGTTTTATGCTACTCCGACACGGCAATGTAGTGGCCGAAGGTTGGTGGAAACCTTTTGCTGCCGAAAACAAACATACACTTTACTCTCTCTCAAAAAGTTTTACGAGTACAGCCATCGGCTTTTTGGTAAACGAAGGAAAAATTTCGGTCAACGACCAAGTAATCAAGTTTTTTCCAGATGAAACTCCAGCATCGGCATCTGAAAACTTGAAAGCGATGAAAATCAAGCACTTACTTACGATGAACACGGGCCATCACACCGATTCGATGCCCGATATTCGTGCAAAACCCGAACAAAGTTGGGTAAAATCATTTCTTGAAAAACCTGTAGAACATGAGCCAAGTACATTTTTTATGTATAATACTGGAGCTACCTATATGCTCGGTGCGATTTTACATAAAGTAACTGGGCAAACACTTGAAGAATATCTCCAACCACGTTTGTTTGCTCCGCTAAATATCACAGGCTACGACTGGGAAAAATCTCCGCAGGGCCTGAATACGGCAGGCTATGGCTTACGAGTAAGTACCGAAGATATTGCCAAATTTGGACAGTTTTATCTACAAAAAGGAAAGTGGAATGGCAAACAAATTTTGCCCGAAAGTTGGATAAATGAAGCTACCAGCAAACAAACTACCTCACAAGCAGGTGATAACGACTGGTCGCAGGGATACGGTTATCAATTTTGGCGTTGCAAGCCAGGGTTTTATCGAGGCGATGGTGCTTATGGGCAATTTTGTATGGTAATGCCCGAACAAGATGCAGTTTTGGTGATGACCTCCGAAAGTTGGAATCTGCAAAAATCAATGGACACGGCTTATCAAACAATTTTACCTGCTTTTAAAAATGCTTCTTTACCCGAAAATCCAACGGAGTTGGTAGCATTGAAGAAAGAATTAAGTGAACTTTCGTTGGCCGTGCCGAAAGGTACTACAAAATCTCCATTGATGAACAAGTACAGCGATAAGGTTTTTACTGTAGAAAAAAATGATTTCGGTATTACGCAAGTAGGTTTCGGCTTATTTGATGATGCAGGGGTTTTACGCTTGAATTTTGGTAAAGGAATGGAAAAGATTGGTTTTGGTTGGGAAAAATGGAAAGTAAATCCAGCGAAACAGAAAAATCCTTTTTCAGCAAATCCGATTGTGATTCCTTCACGAATTGCCAGCACTGCCACTTGGCTTAGTGACAATACATTACAGATAAACTTCAAGTTTGTTGACCAAATTCATGGCGATAAACTAACGGTGGTTTTTGATGATAATAAAGTGTCAATTACGCTTTTGGGTAGTGTTGCCGAAAACACCAAAAACAATCCTGAGAAGAGAGAAAAATTAGTCGGCACTTTAATGGCGTAATTTATAAAACAAAAATGCTCTTTTGGCATACCAAAAGAGCGTTTTTACTATCGTCTATTGTCCATCAACGGTGAATTGTCATTTCATTTCCATTGCCATTTTCACGGCATTGTAGGCATTTACGATTCCGCCCGTCACTGATAAATCTTCAAACTTCACAATTTCATCCGTACCTGGTTTTTTCACTCTCAAATCTGGCACTTTTACAGTTGATTCTAAAATAATTTTCTTGATTTGAGCTGCCGTCAGGTTCGGAAAATATGATTTCAATAAAGCTGCCACGCCAGCCGTTGCTGGCGAAGCCATACTTGTTCCACTTTTTTCTTCATATTTTGAACCTGGCACAGTTGAATAAATATCTACACCTGGAGCAAAAACATCTACATTTTTCTTGCCATAATTACTAAATGTAGCTACGGCATCGGCGTCAGGTTTCCAAGATAATGCTCCCACTGAAATCCAGTTTTCGGCAATTCCACCACCTTCATATTGGTCGTTTGGCACTTGCCCTTCTACGTCAGTATCTAAATTATCGTTTCCTGCGGCAGCAACCAACAAAACACCTTTCGAGATAGCATATTTCACGGCATCATCGACCCATTTTTTATTTGTGCTGTACTTCTTACCAAAGCTCATGTTAATAATTTCTGCACCATTATCGGTCGCATAACGAATAGCATTGGCTACGTCTTTGTCACGCTCGTCGCCATCGGGTACGGTGCGAACAATCATTAATTGTACATCATTGCACACGCCCATAATACCCAGGTTATTGTTGCGATTTGCACCTACAATACCCGCAACGTGTGAACCGTGCATGGCATCTGGCCCAGTTACTTCATTATTACCATATTCGCCATATTCGAGCTTTTTCGGATTATCGCCTACTACTTTACGGGCATCAAAATCAAGGTTATAGTTGTACTTCAATTCATTTTCAAAATGTTCGGCCGCTTCTTTTATGTCGGCACCTGTTGCACCCAGTTCAATAAACTTTTCGAGGGTTTTCTTAGCAGCTCTTACCTTGCGGTCGGCTTGGCTTTCGTCAATGCCCTTGATAGCTGCTTGCGTAAGGTTATCCAACTTCAGATAATCTTTCAAAACTTTTTCTGACTCTACATAATTGACATAGAGTTGCTTATAAAATGGGGCTGATTGCTCATTTTCAGCTCTTTTCTCGTCGTATTCTTTTTGTAAAGTCTGTAATAATTCGTAATCAGCTTTGTTTTTACGAATCATTTTTTTTGATGGTTTATCTCCAAATTTATCTTTTAATTGCTTCAAAATTCGGGTCATTTCGAGTTGTTCGTGGTTTACGTCCGTACCATCTTTCCCACCTAAAAAATCCCAGCCATTGATATCATCAACGAAACCATTTTTGTCATCGTCTTTGCCATTTCCTGCAATTTCTTTCGTATTTACCCAAAGTTTATCTTTCAAATCTTCGTGGTTTACATCAGTTCCGCCATCAATAATTGCCACAACTACGGGACGAGATTTTTTATCTTTCAGAAGCTCATTATAGGCACGCTCTACACTCATTCCACGAACACTATCTTTCTCGAAATCAAGGTTAAACCAATTCAGTTTAGTTTTTAGTTCTTGGGCGTTTGTTTGAAGAAGAAACGAGGAAATTAAAATCGAGAAAAGGATTTTTTTCATTAGCATAATTTTTGTTTTGAGAAAAGCATCTTTGGGGACTATCAATGCTTTAATGATGAATAAACTGCGAATTAAACGAATTAGTTTGAGATTTCTTTAAGAGCTTTCAGCTATTTATTGAAAGGCTTGCTTGAAGTCCGCTATTAAATCATCAATGCTTTCGATACCGACCGAAATACGTAAAAGGTTTTCGGGGCTTGTTGAATGAATGCCTTCTACCGAAAAACGGTGTTCGATTAAACTTTCAACTCCACCTAAACTGGTTGCGTGTTTAAATATTTTAAGTTTTGAGGCTAAGGACATCGCTTCTTTTTGTCCACCTTTCACCAAAATCGACATCATGCCACCAAAACACGGAACGCCGTCCGCACCTTGCATCTGCTTTTTGGCAACTTTATGATATTCATTCGATTTCAGTCCAGGGTAGTTTACTTTTTCGATTTGCGGTTGAGCCTCCAAAAAAATGGCCAGTTTCATAGCATTTTGGGCATGCACAGGCATTCTGACGGCATAAGTTGATAAGCTTCGGCTCAATAACCAACAATCAAACGGCGAAGGTACACCTCCACCCACGCTTTGAAATGTACGGATTTTAGTTGCTAAATTATTTTGTGAGTCATTAGGAGGTAAAATAACACATCCCCCCAGAATATCAGAGTGTCCACCAAAATACTTTGTAGTTGAGTGCATCACGACATCAACACCCAAATCGAATGGGCGAGTAAAAAATGGGGTTGCCCAAGTATTATCGCAGGCTACCATGATATTTTTCGACTTAGCAATTTTTACCACCGCTTGAATATCCGTAATTTTCAAACTCGGATTCGAGGGGGTTTCTATCCAAATCAGTTTTGTATTTTTCTTAACTGCCCGCTTGATTGCTCCTAAATCGGTCATATCGACGGCCGTACAAGTAAGTCCGAAGTTAGCGTAGAGGTTATCAATGATAACTTTTGTGTTATAATAAATATCATCGGGCAAAATAACGTGGCTGTTCCCTCCCAACGAATGAAAAATACTCATCGTGGCGGCTTGCCCAGATGCAAACGCAACGGCTTCGCTTCCACCTTCGAGGGCTGCCAATTTTTCTTCTAAAGCTCGACGATTAGGGTTTGATGCACGAGTATAAATATCTCGGCCTTCAACTAAATTACCATCTTTGGCACGTTCAAAAGTTGTAGATAAAATCAACGGAGACACTACAGCACCCGTAGTTGGGTCGCCATGATTTCCTGCGTGAATCGCAAGAGTTTCGATTTTCATTTTGTAATTTTGTATTATTAAAGTTTACAAATATAAGTAAAAGCCTATAATTTTCAAGGAAGGCATCGTTGAACGGTCATTCGCTTCAAGTGATGTTCCTTAACAAAGCAATAAAATGAAACTCAACATCATCAAAATAGGCGGAAACGTCATTGATAATCCTCGCTCATGTAAACAATTTCTTGAAGATTTTGCCGCTCTCGAAGGGGCAAAAATTTTGATTCACGGTGGAGGAAAAGTTGCCACAAAAATTGCGGTAAAACTCGATGTAGAAACCAAAATGGTTGATGGCCGAAGGATTACGGATTTGCCCATGCTCGAAGTAGTAACGATGGTGTATGGTGGACTTGTAAACAAGCAAATCGTGGCACAATTACAAGCCCTTGGTTGCAATGCTCTTGGCCTAACGGGGGCAGATGGTGGTGTAATTTTAGCAAAAAAACGTGCCGTAAAAGACATTGACTACGGCTATGTGGGCGATGTAGAAAAAGTAAATTCACCTTTAATTGATAATTTTTTAAAGAATGACCTTACGCCTATCTTTGCTCCGTTGACGTTTGATAAAGAAGGAAATATGCTCAATACGAATGCCGATACACAGGCTTCATCGGTGGCGGTGGCCATGGCCGAGCAGTATGAAGTAAATTTAATTTATTGTTTCGAAAAAAAAGGTGTACTTTCAAACCCTAACGACGACGATTCAGTAATTCCGCAGCTAACACCCAGTAGTTATGCCGATTATAAGGCTTCGGGAGCTATCAATGCAGGCATGATTCCAAAACTTGATAACGCCTTTGCGGCACTTCAAAGAGGTGTTGCGAAAGTAACGATTTGCCACGCTGACCAACTAAAACAAGCCGTTGCCGAAGGCACACGAGGAACACAAATAATTTTGTAAATCCATGGTCAACCGTCAGTAGTAAGCAATATATGCTATCACTATATTTCAGCAATTTCGGAAGAGAAAAGAAATATTCACTCATTCGCTCATTCAATCATTCAACATTGTATTTATGCTTCAAAATTCAGAATTAGTAGAAACACTCACCAAAGATGCCATTGAGCTTCTGAAAGATTTGATTCAGACCGAATCTTTTAGTAAACAAGAAGATGAAACGGCAGCAATTCTCGAAGAGTTTTTCCGTGAAAGAAATATTCCTTTTCGCCGTAAAAAGAATAATATTTGGGCTAAGAATAAGCATTTTGATGCCTCGAAGCCTACGGTTTTGTTAAACTCTCACCACGATACCGTAAAACCAAACCCATCTTGGACACTTAATCCGTTAAATCCGTTGGTGAAAGAAGGTAAACTTTACGGACTCGGTAGCAATGATGCAGGTGGCTGTTTGGTTTCGTTAATTGCCACGTTTTGTTATTTCTATTACCGTGACGACTTAAAATACAACGTCGTGATGGCGGCAAGTGCCGAAGAGGAAATTTCGGGACGTGATGGTCTTGAGATTTTAGTACCAGATATGCCCGAAGTCGAGTTTGCAATTGTAGGCGAACCAACCCAAATGCACTTAGCCATTGCCGAAAAAGGTTTGTTGGTTTTGGATTGTATTGCTCACGGAAAATCGGGTCATGCCGCTCGTGACGAAGGTGAAAATGCCCTTTACAAAGCCGTAAAAGATATTGCATGGTTTCAGAATTATAAATTTCCAAAAGTTTCTGAAAACCTTGGCCCAATAAAAATGAGCGTAACGATAATAAATGCAGGTTCGCAGCACAATGTTGTGCCTGATACTTGCAAGTTTACAGTTGATATACGAGTTACGGAACAATATACCTTAGAAGAAATTACGGAAGTTGTAAAGAAAAATATCGAAAGTGAAGTAGTACCTCGTTCGATTCGTCTGCGTCCGTCGAGTATTCCGAAAGAACACCCGATTGTACAAGCAGGAATTTCGATGGGACGAAACACTTATGGCTCGCCAACTACTTCTGACCAAGCTTTGCTCGATTGTCCATCGCTAAAAATGGGGCCTGGCGATTCGGCTCGTTCACATACAGCCGACGAGTTTATTTATCTTGATGAAATCGAGGAAGGTATCAAGCTTTATATTACAATGCTTAGTAAGGTAATCATTTAAAATCAAGTGTGCCAACACCTTAGTATCACACAAAACAGGTTTGGCACACTTATTTTTCTTATTACATAGGTATTCACTACCTCAAGTAACTTTCAATTCCTACCAGTATCTACAGCCATGAGCATCATCTACTATATTCTTGCTTTTTTATGTGGTGTAACCAATAGCACGCAGTCGGGCGTAAATGCAGAGCTACGGAGGTCTATCAATAATCCAATTTATGCAGCCATTATTTCGTTTGCTTCGGGTTTAGTGGGCTTGATTTTGATAACTCCTTTCTTTAAAGAATCAGTCCCGAGCATAGCAACCTTGAAATCGTTGGAATGGTGGAAGCTAACGGGTGGTGTTCTCGGAGCGTTTTTTGTAACAACGGTAATTTTAAGCGTACAAAAAATCGGTTCGGCAAATATGATATGTCTAATCGTGGCGGGCCAACTCATAACGGCTATGCTACTTGACCATTACGGGCTTTTAGGATTCAAGTTACACCAAATCAACGCTTGGAGAATTGCAGGCGGGCTACTTATTGTGGCAGGCGTTTACTTAATCGTTAAGAATTGATTGCACCACCGACAATACTTTTTCAGTAGCACCGATATTCTGCAAAACATAGTTTTGCGAAATTTTATCAGTTTCTTTCTTTTTGGTTTCGTTTGAGCGTAAACTTTTCAAAATCTCACCCAACTCTTCAGTTGAGGCTACGGCATAAGCTCCACTAAGCCTAACTAAATCAACTGCTTCTTGAAATTTATGATAGGCTTTATTTCCAAAAAAAATAGGCATTCCAAAGGTAGCAGCTTCCAAAATATTATGTAATCCTTTGCCAAATGAGCCACCAATAAAAGCATAATTCGCATATTGATAAAGCGATGATAACATTCCGATATTATCAATAATTAATACCTGATAATCTATTAAACTCGTATTGGGCTTTACTTCAGAAAAACAAATACTTTTCGATTCAATTTGCTTTTGCCAAACGGTTATTTCCTCCCGATGGATTTCGTGAGGAGCAATAACGAAGGTTAATTTTAAATCATTCTTAAGTGTATTTATCAACGGAATCAAAACTTCCATATCTGTTTGCCAAGCCGAACCTACCATAAAAACTTGCCTATTTGCCCTAAAACCTTCGGCAATTTCTATATCTTTCTTAGCATCAACAATTTGTTTTACACGGTCAAAACGAGTGTCTCCCGAAAGCGTAACCCGCTGAATATTAATACTTTTCAACAAATCAAGTGATTCTTTGTTCTGAACTAAAATATGTCTAAACTTATCTAAAACCTTTCTATAAAACCCACCGTAAGATTTAAAAAATAGTTGATTTGGACGGAAAATTGCAGAAAACGAAACCACTGGAATTTGTTTTCTCTCGAGCTCGGTCAGATAATTTCTCCAAAACTCATATTTCACAAAAAATACTATCGAAGGCTGTACTATTTCTACAAACTTTTGGGCATTAGCAGGAGTATCGGCGGGTAAGTAAAAGATATAATCCGCTTCTGCATAATTTTTTCTGATTTCATAACCCGATGG
>JAIYBU010000076.1 GCA_027488335.1 Cytophagaceae bacterium | reverse complement strand
CTACTAAAATATATTCTCCCAAACCATAACCAATCAGCATAATTGACCACCATGGTAGTATCGGATAAGCTAAAATCAGCAACCTTTCGCCAATTGGAAGCACCGTAAGCACAAAAAGTGGGCTTATGGTATTACGAAGACCCGACTCGGGTACTAAAGCCAATAGGCCATAGAAAATTATAATAAAACTACCGATACCCAGAGCAATTTTGTGCGATTTTCCAATCAAAAACGATAACAAAATAAATCCAATTCCAATCGCTGCAATGACTTGGAAAAGCAAGGTATGAAAGCCAATATCTGACCAAATTCCGAACGAAATAATGCTAAACTCTAAGAATATGAGCCAAAACCCACGAGTCAGTAAAAACTTACGGGTTTCGCTGATATGGTTTTGGTTTTTGGCCGATATATATGCCGATACTCCCGACAAAAACACAAATGTTGGGGCACATAAATGCGTAATCCAGCGAGTGAAAAATAGGGTGGGGTAGGTGTTTGATAAATCGGTTGGATTTTGTGTGAGAGCATTTTGCAATAAAAAATCTCGTGTATGGTCCAGAGCCATGATAACCATAACAATGCCACGTACGACATCAATCGAAGTAATTCTTTTCATAATTTATGAGGTAGGCTTTTGTGCTTTCAAATATAAACCAAAAAAAGATTAAAAACCCTTGAAAAAGCAGTATTTTGTTGGTAGGACTCTGACAAATAGTTACTTTAAAGATTGTTAAAGAATTTTAGAATGATTGGCATAGGGGGCTGTCAGTAGTGACTATTTATTTTGTCTATGCTTCCAAATTTAAACCTGCGAATAGTCATTATTTGGGTATTTACAACTACGATTAAAGATAAGATACAAGTACTTATAGTAGCTCCACTGCTCCACAAACTTGTTTTGTCGCACAGAAAAATGCAATTTTGATTTAGATGGTTGTGCTAAAATCTTGCGAATCGAGAGCGAAGAAGTGGAGATTAGCGAAAGCCTTATTGTAGAGCAACTACGTGCGTGGGCCAACAGAGTGGAGATTTTTGAGTAGCATTTATGGGATAGCAAATAGGTAAAAAAGGTTAAATATTTCAGATTGATGATTCCAGAATTATTTTATAACAAAAATTTACAATCATCAATCCGAAATCTTTAATCGCACGGGTGCCCCCGCTTCACTTTCTACTCTGGTTTACTAACAAATGATTATTATTTATTGATATACCTCTTGCCGTTTGAGTATTTCATGTCCACACCCGATTTGAATTTAGTATTATCAAAATTTGCATCGTCTTTAAAATCGGTATATTTGAAATCGGCGTAGTTGCTAAAAGCCGTGCTTTTGAAAGTTACACGTTCGCCGAAATTGGCGTATTTAAAGTCAGCGTAATTTTTGAATCGAACATCAAAAAAATCAGCATCTTGCTTGAATGAGGTGTACTTGAAATTTGCGTATTCGTCAAAATCTGACTTAGCAAAAATTACTTCTTGCTTAAAATCGGCGTATTTGAAATTGGCACTTTGGGCAAATTTTGCTCCACCAAACGAGGCTTTTTCGGCAAAATCAGAATATTTAAACTCAGTTTTTCCTGCAAAAGAACAGTTTTCAAAAACCACCGCTTTTTCAAAATCAGTTGTGTAGGTTGTTCCATCGCCGATATTCCAGTTTACGCTACCATTGCCAATTTTACGTTTTTTTTCTTCTTCTAAGTTTTTGTAGGCAATAATATCGCCTTTGAAGGTACAGTTTCTGAACGAAATAGGCACTTCTACGTAGCTTTTGTATTCTTCGTAATTGCCTTTGTTTTTGATACGTTTTTTGTTAGAAAGTTCGGTTAAATCCAAATCTCCAACAATGGTAGCATCTTGATAATCAACAGGTTGTCCTTTGTCGATGGCTTCAAAAATAGTCTTTGCCGAAACCTCTTTTTGGGCTGAAACCTTTGTGCCAACGAGAGCAAAAACCACTAAAATAAGTATCTTTTTCATAAAATAATAGCCCTAACCCGCAGCGGCAGACCGCCTCGATAGGGGGAGTTTGTAATTTAATATAGTTTAGTGAAAATTTATTCGTTGATATAAACACCGCCAGAGTTGGCATCCATTCTTACGGCAATTCCGCCACCGTTGAGCGAGCCTTTCACACGGTCTTTTTCAACAGTTCCGCTAAATTTAGCCAATGTTGGTATTTTTACTCGTTGGCCGTCAAGGTCTAAATCTAATCCTTTATTGAGTGGCATTCTTACGTGGATGCTTCCTGCACTGGTTGAAAGAGAAAGATATTTACCAAGTGATTTAATTTCGGCATCAATTCCGCCACCTGAAGTTGAGGCCTTTATGCTGGCAGTCATGTCTTGCAATTTAATCGAACCACCTGAAGTTGAGGTATTGAAATCACCACTGATTTCTTCGGCTCTGATTCCGCCACCGCTGGTTGTTGCTTTGATTGTTCCATCGAGTTTCTTGAGAACCAAACCACCACCCGAAGTTGTGAGTCTGATATCTCCTTTACAATTTTCAGCATCAATTCCGCCACCACTGGTTGATACATCAATGTGGTCACGGCTATCGCTGATACTGATTCCGCCACCCGAAGTACGTCCTTTTACATTCCCGCCTAAGTTTTGGAGTTTCAAGCCACCACCGCTGGTTGTGAAAGCTAAGTTTCCAGTAAGATTTTTGAGAGAGATTCCGCCACCGCTGGTTACTAAATCAGTAGAAATTTTTTCGGGAGTGTAAATTTTGAAAGAAATACTGAGGCCATTTTTCCAGTTATTCCAACTTCCTTCGCTTTTACGTTTAGCTACGCACGAAATCGTTTCACCGTCTTTCTTGACGCTTAATTCGTATTCTTTCAAGCGGTCTTCGATTTCTTCTTTGCTGAGGTTGCTTCCGCCGTTGTTGCCTCTTACATAAACCTCCACACGAGCTTCGTCGTTTGCACCGCCAGTTACCGAAATGCCACCACCCGATGTGCGTACATTAAGGTTTTTTACTTCTGATGATTTGTATGTTTTTACGAAGTAAGGCGTTTCTTTATCTTGAGCTAAAGAAACGGTTGAAACGAATAATCCTAAAATAAAAAATGAGAGTAGCTTTTTCATAAATTGCGTTTGTTAAAATTTCATAATTTAACATAAGATGCAAAAAATGAGACGAGCGTTGCAAATTTTTTGTTTTTTTTGAATAATTGTTATTTTACCCAGTAATCTACCACAAAAACCTTTTCCATGTGCGGCTTAAGCACCTCTTGAAATGCTTTATGTGCGGGGTGTTGTTGGTAGCTTGCTAAATCTTGCTCCGATTTATAGGAAAGCATAAAGCAATGTGTAAATCCCTGATTGAAGTTTTCGGGGCTATTATTGATGCCCCATTCCATATCAACTATTTGCGGTACTATTTTTTTTAGTGCAAAAAATGTGTCAGCAACTTTCTGAATATCGGCTGCAGAAGAACTATCTTTAAACTTAAAAATGACTACATGGCGAAGCAATTTTGTGGTTTCGGGTTTGGTGCCAGTCTGTGCAAAAATGCTTGTCATTGAAAACATCAAGAGAAAACAGCTGTATAATAAAGGTTTCATTTGAAAGGGGGGTTAATGATTTTTTGAAAAATTTATGTGTTTAAATTAAGTCCATTGGGTCATCTACAACCCTTAGGTTTTCGTTGAAAGTATCCATAAAATCTATGTCTTTTTGATTGATTTGGAAATCAAAAATATCAAAATTTTCTTTGATTCGCTGCAAATTAGCCGATTTTGGAATACTCGAAACACCATGCTGCAAAGCCCAACGTAAAATAATTTGGGCGGGAGTTTTATGGTATTTTTGGGCAAGACTTTGTAATTTTATGTCTTGCATACGCATGCCTCGCACGAGTGGCGTATAAGCTTGTAATTGGATTTTCTTTTGTTTACAAACTTCTGCTAAATCTTTTAAATACAAATAGGGGCTAAACTCAACTTGATTAACGGCAGGAACAATGTTGGCGTAAGATTCGAGTTCATTCAAAAATGGCACGAGGTAATTGGCCACGCCAATGGCTTTTACTCGTCCTTCGGTATAAAGTTTTTCTAAAGCCAGCCAAGTATCTTTTCTGGTTGCTTTGATAGGCCAATGTACTAAATAAAGGTCGATGTAGTCGATGTTGAGTTTTTTTATTTTTTCTTCAAAAGCCAGTAGCGTTTTGTTAAAACCTTGTTTGCCATTATTAAATATAGTCGTTACG
>JAIYBU010000025.1 GCA_027488335.1 Cytophagaceae bacterium | reverse complement strand
CTGGCATTTCGGCTTCTGCTAATTTAATTTCTTTGCGACCCCAATCGGCAAGAGTGATGTCTTTTACCTTGTAAGGGAGATAAGTTTTTGTTGCTGCTGACATTATTGATATAAGTTAATTTATCCTTTTAAAATTATTAATTTAGTTGGTTTTTCTAAATTTTTAACAAAATTAGGATAAATTATTTGCTACATCAACTTTTTTTGGATAATTTTTATTTAACGAATTTTCTTTTTTCGAGAAAAAAATTATTAAAAAAGCTCTCTTTCTGACGAAAGAGAGCTTCTGTGTATATTTCAAATAGAAGAATGATTACTTCAAAGTAGCAATCAATTTTTCGTTTAATGCTACATAGTCAGCATTTCCACCTGCTTTGGCTAACTCAATTCCTTTTTGGGCTGTTGCTTTTGCACCCGCTTTATCTCCCATTTTAGCTTGGATTTTTGCTTTTAAATGCACCATCCAATACGCACTTGGTTGAGCATCAATGGCTTTGTTTACCCATTCTAATGCTTTTGACATATCTTTGCCGTTATCGAAATAGTAGCTGGCTGCTGCAAAATACGGACGACTATCAACATTCATGGCGGCATCAATTGACTTCATGATTTTGCTATCAATATCCGCTTCTACTGGAATACTTACAGCTGTGTTTTCCCACAAAATTTGGATATTTGCCGATGCAGCCATCACATCACCGATGATAATCGTGAATGATTCAATATTCATCGGTAAAGTCATTGATTTTACTTTGAAACGAGCCACATCTTCTTCTTTTTTATAGCCACTCAAACCACCGTTATTTACGCCTTTATTCAAGATAATTTCCCACTCGCCTACATTTGGAATTGAATAAAGGGCATACGAACCTGCTTTTACGGCAACGCCACCCACTTTCACGTCTTCGCCGAAAGTTACTTTAGTTGCACCATTAGCACCTGTTCTCCACATAGCACCGAAAGGTACTAAATCACCAAAAATCTTACGACCTTTAGCCAACGGACGAGAGTAATTTACTTCGATTGATGAAAGTGCAAAGTCTTGCTTAATAGTTTGTGTGGGACTCGGAGCAGGTGTTTTAATACCCTGTGCCATTACTCCCATTGATACAAAAAGAGAGAATAGTAAAACGATTTTTTTCATTTGTGTTTGATAGATTTTGTTTGAATACGTATAACGCTGAAACTTGGAAAATGGTTTGATTTAGAAGACAAGAGATATTAGACAAAAGAGTAAAAACGGTGTATCAAAATCGTTTGTCTCTTGTCTAATATCTCTTGTCTAAAAAAACTATACCAAACTAATGCGTTTTCCCGTCTGGGCGGCTTCGTAGATGGCCATCAAGATTTTCATATCTCTTTTGCCCTCATCGCCGTCAATGTGTTTCGGGAATTTCCCTGTTTCAATCATTTCTTTACAAATTGCCTCCATCATTACGGTTTGATGATGCACCACTGGTAATTTTAAGCTCCCATCATTGGTACTCCCCTTGATTGGGCCATAACTATACGCAGGACTGAGCTGAAGCCAACCTTTATCGGCCGAAACATAAAGCTGCTCAATATTTGATTTATACGAAGTAAAACCATTCACCATTGCACCGCCTGGAAACTCCATTTGCCACGAAACGCTTTCTTCTACGTCCTTGAAACGCTCTTTATCAGTAATCGGGCCAAACTGAGCCGTTACCCAAAGTGGTTCTTCACCCGTTACGTAACGAGATGCTTGTACGCAATAAATGCCCACATCCATCAAAGGCCCACCACCTGCCATGGATTTTTTCAAACGCCACTGCGTTGGGTCACCAATAGTAAAGCCAAAATTTGTTTGCATGAATCGTACATTACCCTTCTCTCTTTTCTGCCCGATTCGCATTACTTCTTGCGTATGAGGCTCAAAGTGCATCCGATAACCCACTCCCAACTGCACACCCGCATCTTTACAGGCTTTTATCATGGCATCGCATTCGGCTACCGAATTGGCCATTGGTTTTTCGCACATGACATGCTTGCCTGCCTTTGCCGCACGAATCACATATTCGGGGTGCATCGAGTTCGGTAAAACTACATAAACAATATCAACCGATTTGTTTTTAGCTATTTCATCGAAGTTCTGATAATTGTAAATGCTTTCTTTTGGTAAATTGTATTTCTTTGCCCATTCGTCAGCTTTAGTTGGTGAACCTGTTACGATGGCCGCCAAATAACAATTTTTGGCATTTTCTAAGGCAACTGCCAACTGATTTTTGGCGTAGCTACCCAACCCAACGAGGGCAATACCGAGTTTTTTATCATCTTTAGGAGCAGCTGCTTGGGGAACAGCCATTACGGATGGCACAGCAAATGCTGCCGCAGTTGTGCCAAGTCCGACACCGAGGTTTTGTAGAAACGAGCGTCGAGATTGATTTTCAGACATTTCTTTAGTAAATTGGGGTTGAGTATAGAAATTTGTGCTATTTAATGTAATTTATTATCGTTAGAATCTGTTTCTAAAAGTACGAACTAATTTTTAAGTGTTTGTTTAAATTTGCTACAAATTATTGAAAATTGTTGTGGCATTCCTTTTTTAAAGGTATTTCCCGAAACAACGTGAAACGATTTGACACAAAGAAAACAATCTTTAAACTAAAATAAAAAGTGGAAGAAAATAAAATTCAAAACAATCAAACAACGATTCGCACGCCTATTGTGATTGCAACAACGCTCGTGGTTGGCATCTTGATTGGAGCAACTTTTTTTGGCGGAAGACGAGTTGGCGGTGATATTTCTCGAAGTTCGACCAAATTTAAAGAGATTCTGACTTACATCAATCGCAGCTACGTTGATAGCGTTAATACCGATTCGCTCGTCGATTATTCGATTACAAAAATGCTAGAAAAACTCGACCCGCATACGTATTATTTCCCGCCGCAAGAAGCCGATATTGCTCGTTCACAACTCGAAAGTGGTTTTGATGGTATCGGTATCGAGTTTAATGTCTTTAATGATACCCTGTATGTGGTTACGCCTTTGGCGGGGGGGCCTTCTGAAACCGTTGGGGTGCAAAGCGGCGATGCCATTATTAGAGCAAATAATAATAAATTGACAGGAAAAGATGCAAATAGTACTAATATTTTTGCAAATCTGCGTGGAAAACGTGGAACTGAAGTAAAACTCGAAATCAAACGTCGAGGGTTTAAAGATTTACTAAAATTTACAGTCGTCAGAGATAAAATTGCTCAATATTCGATTGATGCAGCCTATCTGATGGAAGATAAGAAAACGGCTTACATCAAAATTAATCGGTTTACGGAAACCACTTACGAAGAATTCAAACAACATCTTTCTGACCTCAAAAAACAAGGAATGAAGCAATTATTGCTTGACCTCCGTGGCAACCCAGGTGGCTATATGGACAGAGCAACCGATATTGTGGATGAACTCGTAGGTGGAAAAGACGTAATTGTGTACACCGATGGCAAAGATGCCCGAAATAATCGAAAAACTTACGCAGGAAATGACGGAATGTTCGAAAAAGGAGCAATCGTGGTGATGGTTGATGAAGGAAGTGCATCGGCGTCGGAGATTCTTTCGGGGTCATTGCAAGACTATGACCGAGCCTTGATTGTGGGTCGTCGTACCTTCGGAAAAGGCTTGGTGCAGCAGCCCATTCAACTTTCTGATGGCTCGGAGCTACGTCTAACTATTTCTCGTTATTACATCCCGAGCGGGCGTAGTATTCAGAAGCCTTACCAAAAAGGGCATTTAGAAAATTACGAGCATGAACTCGACGAACGGGGGAAATCAGGCGAGTTTTTTATTGCAGATAGCATCAAGAACAATCCCAAAATGCGTTTCAAAACCAAAGGAGGGCGTACGGTGTATGGTGGTGGTGGCGTAACTCCTGATATTTTTGTGCCGAGAGATACAAGCCACATTACTAAATACTTACTCGAACTTTACGGTAAAAATATCTTGCGTGAATATGCTCTAAGCTATGCCAACACCAATCGTAAAACGCTCGAAAAGCAATCTTTTAGCTCTTTTCTAAGTAGTTTTTCGATTACGGATGCCATGCTCGAAGAAGTAAAAAAACTCGCAGGTATCTCCGAAATCAAGTTTAATGCCGCTGAATTTAATCGTTCAAAAGCATTTATTAAATTGCAAATAAAAGCCAATATTGCTCGCCATATTTGGCAACGAAACATGAAAAATGGCTTAAATAATGAGTTTTACCAAATTATTTATAGTCAAGACCCAATCGTTACGACGGCCATCAAACAATTCGATAAGGCTGAAAAACTGGAGAAAGAGAAGAAACTATAAAAATCATAAACGTCGACAGCGTTTAAAAAGCTGCCGACGTTATTCTTATTTTCATTCAAAAACATAATTTTTAATAACATCGCCCGTTCCTACATCAGAATAAGTACCTTCATGTAGATATTTTATTCCCTTTACGGTTAGCTGACATTTATCTCCTGCCAATATTAACAAAGCGAGTGGAGCAAGGCTTCCTTTTCCTTCTTCGAGTATTAAACCTGCTATTTTTTTATCATTTCGAATAAGAGCAACTTCAACTTCACTAATTAAAAAAGTCAGATTGGGCATTTTTTGTTTCTGTTCACCCTGCAAAATTGCCTTAACTTCCAGAAGTGTATCAGATTTTGAAATTGTTTTTTTGTTGTCTGCGATTTTTTCATTCAAGAAAAACGAGACTGATGGGCGGGGAATAAATGGTAGTTTCTGCTGAGAAAACGCACAAAAACTCCCGAGGGTAATCATTAAGGAAGCAAAAGTTTTCATTATAATTTACTGTTGTTGGTTCACAAAAGATGTCCACAATCAATAAAAATTGACATCTAAAATTATTATAAATAACCAGAACAGTCATTTAAATTTTAAATTGGAACATACTTAAATTTACAAACGCCAGCAAAATGCAGTTTATTGCTTTTTCTTACCTAAAACATACCCCAGTCCTAAATTTGCACGAAATACTCCTAAATCGAAATTTTTATTGGCATAAGGCGAAAGCTCAAAAACAAGCTGTAATCTTGGTAGCTTTTGAACGGGTGAGGTTCTAACCCCTGCATTTAGGCAATAACCTTCTAAAGGAGATTTTTTGGAAGCATCTGGGTCGAGTACATTCAGAAAATTAGCTTTTACACCTGCTCCTATGTAGAATTTTGCTCGTTCGGCTTGATTCAAATTAAACATCGGTGAAAACTCCGTACTTAGTGATGAAAAGTAAGAATTCATCTGAAATCTGAAATCAGCCCAAACAGCTTTATTGGGATTTGTAGCAATCGAAAATATCGAATTGAAAGGATAATAAGTAAAAGCTTGTGCCTGTGAAAGTTGAGCGATTGATACGAAAGCAATAATTAAAAGTAGTTTTTTATGCATATTGGGTTGAAGTTTTCGCTGCAAAACTACGAGAAATAGGATTTCTGTATCAGCAATTTATTAAATTATTTCATTTTCTAAAATAAGTGTTTCCTTTGCTTTGCTATTCTGCTCATCAACTAAGCGATTTATTTCTTTGATTACTTCAAAAAAAACGGCCAACTTCTCAGCAGGAATTTGCTCTTGAATCATCTTATTGAAAATAATTACTCCTTCACGAGAAAAATTTCTTTTCTTGCGTCCTTCTTCCGTTAAAAATACCCTTACAAAACGCTTATCGTCAGGGTCAATTTCACGATAAATCCAGCCTTTTTCTTCGAGCGTTTTTAGCATTCTGGTTAGACTGCGAGGCTCCATACCAATCGAAGGGCCAATTTTCGTAGCAGGTGTACCTTTTTCGGAATCAATATTGAGCAAAACATAGCCAATGGCCATTGTCATGTCATTGGGATTGGCATAAGCGTTATACATCCGTGAAATAGAATGCCATGCCCATTTTATGTAAAAATCAATTGTTTTTTCCTTCTTCATAGGTATTTTTTGCTTCGATTCTACACAAAAGTAACAAAAAAACAGTATGCAGGCATACTGTTTCGTAGTTTTTTTATACTAAAACTTAATATTTTCTAAGTATTTTTATTCAATTTCGGCCATTTTGGTTTTTGCGTTGAAAACATAGGTTTTCTTCCCGCTTGGTTGAATAAAGTTTACGAGGTTGGTTTGGTCATCAAAAAGCTCCTGCATGATGTTATTGTAGAGGATATTTCCTTTAAAATCCTGAGCATTAGGTATTTCGACATATACCCACGTGGCATCACCTTCCATTTCTTTTCCAAGCACAGTCAACGCTCGTTTTTGCTTTTGTGATAATAAGATTGCAAAATGCTGCTGCACATATTTACTCAGAATCGCATCACTATTATCATTCTTTCCTCCTATCATTATTTTCTGACCGTTGTTGGCTTTTGTAAGAGCAGTTTCCAAATCATCCGTAAACATTCGGATACTTATCTCCAAAGATTTCTCTTTAGCGTTGTATTGAATTTCAGTCAGAGAAGTATGATAGGCGTGAGCAGCCGCCCCCGATGGGGGAGTTTTTTCTACTCCCCTGACGGAAATTAGGTTTATCAAAGCAAAAAATGCCAAAAATATCTTTATCATTTTAGAAAATCGTATAATAACTCCCCCATCTGGAGGCAGGGGGGCTATTTAAACAAAGCCTTAAAAGTATCATTAAACAACACCAATACCATCAAGGTCAATAAAATGAATGTACCTACTTGTTGCGTACGCTCCATGAATTTCTCTGACGGCTTGCGGCGTGTAATCATTTCGTATAATAACACCAAAACGTGTCCACCATCGAGAGCAGGAATTGGCAAGGCATTCATAAAGGCCAAACCCATTGATAATAAACCTGTTAAGCCCCAGAATCTTTCCCACTCCCACGATTTACCGTACATTTGGGCCAAACCAACAGGACCACTTACGGCATTTCCTGCCGAAATATGACCTTTGAAGATACGCCCAAACCCTTGAATTTGATTTGGAATCACCGAAAGTGCATCTTTTGCACCTGTGATGAACGATTCGCTAAAAGAAAGGGTACGTTTACTCGAAGTTAATGTAAATTCTGAGGTAAATCCTATTGTTCCTTCTTCGGTAACTGTTGGATTTATCTTGATAGTTTGGTTTCCACGCTCAACGGTCAACTCAACTTTTTTTCCTGCTTGCTTCTTTATAGCTGCCTGAAAATCTTGGAAACAAACAATTGGTGTACTATCAATTTTCACGATTTTATCACCTGCTTTCAAACCCGCAGTTTCGGCTGGCATTCCTTTAGCAATTTCGCCAACTTTAAACGGATAGATTGGCTCCATAAAAGGCACTTTGCTCGCCACTTTATCAATCAAATCATTTGGAACAGGGATTTCTCTTACTTGACCGTTTCGCTCAATCGTGAAGTTGGTATTTTCTTGCATCAAAGCTGCACGCACATCACCTGCCGACTCGTAATCTTCACCGTTTACTTTAATGATTTTATCGCCAGTTTTTAAGCCAATTTCTTGTGCCAGTGGGTGTGCATAATAACCCAATTTGTTTACTTCGGCTTTTGAGTAATATTCTTCCCCCCAATAATATTTTACGCCCCAGAAAATCAAGATTCCGAGAATAATATTCACGATAATACCACCCAACATCACAAAGAGGCGTTGCCAAGCTGGTTTCGAGCGAAACTCATAAGGCTCTGGTACGGCTGCAAGCTGCGAAGCATCTTTGGTTTCATCGACCATACCTGCAATATCCACGTAGCCACCCAACGGAAACCACCCTAAACCATATTCGGTATCGCCACTTTTCTTTTTCCACAAAGCAAAATTTAA
Organism: Cytophagaceae bacterium; assembly: GCA_027488335.1. Lineage (GTDB taxonomy): Bacteria > Bacteroidota > Bacteroidia > Cytophagales > Spirosomataceae > Emticicia. The sequence goes on along the minus strand of JAIYBU010000025.1, from coordinate 42,783 downwards.
CACATTAGGCAATGGAAAAAGGAAATCGAAGAAAATATAAAATTTATTAACCCTAATACCGAAAATACGAGCAAAAATAAAGTGTCCAAATTCGTGTAATCCGACTAAAATAGTTAGTGCCAGCAAAAGCTGACCAATCATTGTTAAAATTGCCATTCGTTGACGTTGATTTGTTTGATTTGGGTTTAGCCTAAATCAGTTTTTAATTGTGAAAATAATTTTAATTCAATCTATAAAGTTTAAAACTTGAGTTTTTTTTGTCCACGTGGCTTTAGCCTCTGGATAACTTAATTGATTTTACTCCAAAACCACAGTTCCTTCCAAATAATCAGAAGCAATATTAGGGTTATTAACCGACCATATTCCTACATACGAACGATATGGAAACAAAAAACGATTATCATTGAGCGAAAATATTATTTTTTTTCGATACTCTGCCAGTGTTTCCATTCCATTTTGCAAACGCATTTCGCTGATTCTTTGTTCATCAGCAGTATCTATTTGTCGAAAAACCCACTTATTGAGCTTCGCCGCAAAGGGTTTTCCCTGCATCGAAAGCGACTCATCAGTCATAATTTTAAATACATGACGAGCAAAAAAAACATCATTCCCATTGATAGTGGCCATGATGTGCGTAGCCGAATGTGGCGTCATACGCCCATTGCGAACGGCTGTCATCAAGTAATTTGAAAAATTAATGGTTTGATTTTCGGGCGTTTGACGACGAATAACTGTGTAGAATGGATATTGAATAATGGGCATTCCACCATCGCCACAACCAATTTGGTCTTCTCCAGGAAAGCCGTATCTATCAAAAATATAATCTAATTCGGAAGCGTTTTGGCGGTCAACTTTCACAATTGTATCGGCAAAAGTTTGTGCATCTCGCCCCCGAAACCACTGGTCACGCTCTACTATTTTGGTGAGTTTATCTTTTAAACCTTTGTTTATTTTTTGGTCGAACTCCCGTTTTTTTGCTAAATATTCTTTCTCAAAATTTCGCCAATTTGGGTCTTGCTGAATACCAATGAAAGCGGTTTCATCTTTTATAAAATCAAGACTGATGCCTTTTGATGCTACTTCGAGCAAGTATTTATAGGTATTGGTGGCATCGCCTAAGTAAGTTGCACAAACCGCCGCATTGAAATAATCTTTCATGAATGCACGTGGTGCGGCCGCAAAAGCTTTCTCGTAATTTTCAAAAGCATCTTTGTATTTACCCTCAACCACAGCCAACTCAGCTTTATTGATATGCGGATAATAAGCCTTCATATAATTTATTTCTTGTGCCGATGCCAACAGACTCGTAAAGCCCACTACCAAGACAAAAAATAATCTCATAAACAATCGTGACAAATTCAAAACCTTGATTTGATAAATATTTTTTATTAACGAAACTATCTTCAAAATTAGCATAGTTTTAGCAAAAAGAACGAATTTTAATGAAAACTTTGTTGTTTCTTAATAGACAAAAGGCGTTTGTCATGAGATAATTGATATTAATTTTTACTGATGAATACTGAAAAATACGACATAGTTATTATTGGTGGTGGCCCGATTGGGCTTGCGTGTGGCATCGAAGCACAAAAAGCGGGTTTGAGTTATGTAATATTAGAGAAGGGTTGTTTGGTTAATTCACTTTATAATTATCCTGCAAACATGACGTTTTTTAGTACATCGGAGCGGCTTGAAATTGGCGATGTGCCATTTGTTTCCAACAACGCCAAGCCTACTCGTAGTGAAGCCCTCGAATATTACCGTAGAGTAGCCACTCATCGCAAACTCAATGTTCGGTTGTTTGAAGAAGTATCGGAAGTGACAAAATCAGAAGAGAATTATTTAGTAAAAACTCGCAAAAAAAACTATGAGGCTACGCATGTAGTGATTGCTTCGGGTTTTTATGATATTCCGCAAAAACTGGGCGTAAAAGGCGAAGAATTGTCAAAGGTAACCCACTACTATAAAGACCCACATTTTTATGCTTTTCAGAAAGTGTTGGTAGTTGGAGCTAATAATTCGGCAGTTGATGCGGCTCTCGAAACTTGGCGAAAAGGTGCTGACGTAACAATGGTTATTAGAGGCGAAGGTGTAGGTGAACGAGTAAAATATTGGGCAAAACCCGATATCGAGAACAGAATAAAGGAAGGTTCAATAAAAGCCTATTTTAATTCGGAAGTAGAAGAAATCACAGAAGACTCGGTCGTAGTAAAAACTCCTGAAGGATTAGTAAAAATTGAAAATGATTGGGTAATTTCGATGACTGGTTATCAGCCCAATCTTGCGTTTTTGAAGAAAATCGGTATTAATCTTTCAGCCGATGAAATCATGAAACCTCAGTACGATGAAAATAGCATGGAGACAAATCTGCCCAATATTTATCTGGCAGGGGTGATTTGTGGAGGCATGAATACGCACAGTTTATTCATTGAAAATTCAAGAGTGCATGCCGAAAGAATTATTGAGAAGATTTGTCGTAAAACAAGTTGCTAATTTGTTTAAACTCATAAATCATCATTCCGAGAACTAATAAATACTCAAGAGCAACTAAGTAAAGGTTTTCTTGATAGAGGTTCGTCTGATAAGTGGCGTAGCTAAAAAAAGCAGTGTACGACCAAAGAATTGGGTAACGAAAACTCGTAAAGATGGCAATCACCAAAAGATTGGTTACATACCACGGATGAACGGTGGTTGCCATGGCAAAATAAAGCGTCAGAATTGTTAACGCACCTACAAACAGATTTTTGCTTTTCCACGAGACGAAAAGCACTCCCGAAAAAGTCAGAAATGCCATGATTTTTCCCGCCGTTCCAATAATATTGTACCCAAAAATCTTGAAGCCAACGGCTCGAACTAAGTAATAAACGCTTGCATTAAATTCAAACTTCTGAAAGTAAAGATTTACACTCGAAAAGAGTTTTTCAATGAGCATTCGGTCGAGAAATGGCAGAAATAATAAAGCAGTAAATAGCCCAACCAACGAAGCATAAATGATTCCTTTTTTCCAACCGAGTTGCCTGATAATCAAAGGAATAAAAATCAATGGCAGCATCTTTACACAAACCGCACACGCAAATAAAAAACTACTAAATATCAATGATTTTTGATTCTTTATACCCACATAATAAGCCAAAGCCAAAAAGCACATTACTACTCCCTCAAAATGTAAATTACCTGTTAATTCGAGAATAATTAAGGGATTAAAGGCATACAGATTAACCCTATCACGGAGTTCGTTCTTTATTAGCATCAATAGTAAAGTTATTTCTGCTAAAACAATAAATACTCTTAAAGCTATTACATTTCCAAACAAACTCCCTTTTGACAAAGCAGCCGAAGCAGCAAAAATAAGCTGATTAAGTGGCGGATACACTGTGTAATAATTTGGTGAATTTAGTTTTTCAAAAATCACTCTATCTGAAATAACTTTTTGAAAATCAATGGTTTGTACAAAGTCAGTGGGTAGAATTGTATATGGATTTATATCATTTATTAGTAAACGACCATCCCACACGAAGCGGTAAAAATCATCGGATAAAGCAGGAACGGTAAACAACAAAAGCAAACGAAAAAAAACGCCCAAGAAGATTACTTCACGAGCGTTTTCGATTCTTTTTACCAAGAAAAAATAAGTAACAAAAAGTGCTGAGTATAAACCGATTAATTGCTCAAACGATTGGCGTGGCGTGAAATATCCGAGCCAAACCAAGAAGCATGAAAAAGTTAAGACTAAAGTTATTTTCTTTATCACTTGTTTCAACACAATGACAATTTAGAAAATTGTCGTACAACTTATTTCAAAACCAAAGCTACAACTTTTGGCTGAACAATAGCAAATTCAGCTACCTTTCCAAGTCCCGAATAACGAACCCTGAATCCTTTATTTTCGAGAATGTGCATGGCATCACGCAGGGTCATTCCACCTACGTTTGGCAAATCTTTGGCATCTTCTACCTTTTTCCAAGTAATTGAGTTACCATTTTTTGAGGCTTTTACCCATCCAGCACTATTGGGGGCATTTTGTAAGCCCAATTCTTCACCAACCGTACGAAAATCTTCGGCATAACCAGCCTGTTCTTGTGTTTCGATTTTCTGAATATTCGATGGTTTATTTTTGGCAGGGTGCAGTGCAACATCATACGCAAAAATCTTATCGGCAATGGTTCTGAAAACAGGTGCGGCCACATCACGTGCATACAGATTTGCTCCTTGTGGCTCGTCAATGATGACGGCACAACTGTATTTGGGGTTATCGGCTGGAAAAAAGCCAATAAATGCCGTGTAATATTGATTTTTCACGTACCCGTTTTCACGTTTACGTGAAGTACCTGTTTTTCCTGCTACCTTACAAAAACCCGTGTTGATATTCTGAGCCGTACCGTTTGCCACTACCCCTTTCATCATTTCTTGAGCCAGTTTGGCGGTGCGTTCTGAGCAAATTGGCGTTGGGTCTTGGTTTGCTTCAAATTTTTCAATCGTGCGGTCTGCTTCACGTACTTCTTTCACAATTAACGGCTGTACCCAATGACCATTATTGGCAATGGCATTGTAAAATGTAAGCATTTGAAGCGGTGTGAGACGAGTTTCATAGCCAATCGACATCCACGGAATTGTCGTATTACTAAAAGTAGAACTTTTACGGTTTTTGATAATCGGTTCGGTTTCTCCCTTTAACTGAAAACCCACAGGTTGGTCGAGCTTGAAACGAGTGAGGTACGAAACAAAATTATCAGCATTATTAAATCCAAAATGATTTTTAACCAAATTATAAATGCCAATATTACATGAATGCTCAAAAACTTGTCTAACCGTCTGATTTCCGTGTTCTTCCGAGCAAGTCATCTCGGTTTTATTGTGCATAATACTGCCACCGCAAAAACCAGCGTTATCGTCTAAGTCAATCTTTGCTTTTTCGAGTAAAGCCACCATCGTTGCCAACTTGAAAGTCGAGCCAGGGTCGGTTCCACCACGTACGGCGTAATTAAAATCCTCTAAATAATACTTCTTGGTCGAATCGGAACCTCCACGACGAGAAAGATTCGTAATTGCCTTGATTTCGCCCGTAGCAATTTCCATTACAATCGCCGAACCGTATTTAGCATTAGTACTGATAACTTGATTACGTAAGGCACTTTCAACAATATCTTGATAATTTACGTCGATAGTAGTAACGACATCTAAACCAGCCTCGGGCCGAACTTCGGGCGAATCGCTCACGGGTTTCCAAACTCCACCTGCCAATCGCTGAAAAAAACCAACTCCGTTTCGTCCTGCCAAGTAACTATTGAAGCTAAACTCGATTCCAAAATCGCCACGTGTTTGCGTATTTCGGTCGAGTTTTCCAATTGAACGCAAAGCCATGTCATCAAAAGGCATTACACGGCGTTCTAACTGTTCAAATTTTCCGCCCCCTTTCATTGGGCCTTCTCGGAAAAAAGGAAAAGTCTTGATTCGTTGGCGTTCTTGGTAATCAACCAAGCGATTTCCTAATGCCACAAAAAGCAACTTCTTTTCATTGCGTGCATTGGTAATAAGCTCTTTGTATTCATCGGCCGAACGGTCTTGGAAAAAGTTTGCCAAAGCATTGCTCAATGAATCGATTTTTGCCTTAAAATAGGCAGGTTTTGCACGAGTTACATCAATACCCACACGATAGCGAGGCACCGAAGTAGCCAGCAAACTACGCCCATCGGCGGCAAAGATATTGCCTCGTTGAGCTTTAATTTCCATTGGTTTGCGTTGCACTTTCTCAACCTTCGCCATCCATTTTTTCTTCTGAAAAACCTGAATCACAAAAATTTGAGCAGCAACCAGCGAACCAATCAAGAAAACTAATCCGAAAGTGACTTTAGCACGCCACTGAATTTCATCACGTATAGAGCGTTTTGGTGCCATGGTTTATGAGTTATGAATTCTGGGTTTAGAGTGCTAAGTTCTAAAGTACGTAACTCAGAACACAACACTCTAAACCGCACGGGCGGCCCCGTCAGAACTCTTTTTATTATTTTACAACAATTTTTGTGGGAGGAGTAATGTTTTCTTCCAGTCCATCTTCGTTTAGTTTTTTAGCTATTTCCGACTGTTTGCTGGCAAACATATACTTTGATTTTTGCGAGATGTAGGCCGCACGTTTCTCTTCCATGGCGTTGCGAGCTCTATCAATTTTCTTAATAAAACCTTCGTAGCTATGCTGCACGTAAATGTAGAAAATACCCAAAATTCCGAGCCAAATAATTCGTCGGAGGGTTTCGGTAGGAAGTTCGTCACCCAGTTCTAAGCGATTGGTCAGCCAAGTGTTGAGGCGGTCAAAGATACCTGTTTTGCGTGGCCGTTTTGGTACGGCCTCAGCAATAGGTTCAGGACGGTCCCGAAAAGTATTCGTTGCCATTCCAGTAATGAGTTATAGGTTTATTATTAAAGCACGTTGATTGAGCTATTGCTCAATAGCAAGACAAATTTATAAATTAGGTGGAAATAAAACCGATATTTTATCGAAATTTATTTTACGGGCATTGGTTCGGCAATTCTGAGCTTGGCACTTCTGGCACGTGGATTTCGCTCCACTTCTTCGGGCGTGGCCTCAATGGCTTTTCTCGTAACCGATTCGAGTGGTTTTTTATCATTCCCAAAAAGGTCTTTTTCTACTTCACCACTAAATTTTCCGCTACGAATAAAGTTCTTTACCAAACGGTCTTCGAGCGAATGATACGACATTACCACCAAACGACCTTCGGGAGCAAGTACTTCGGGGGTTTGCTTCAAAAAGTCTTCCAAAACTGCCATTTCTTCGTTTACTACAATACGTAATGCCTGAAAAACTTGGGCGAAATATTTGTTTTCTTTGCCACGAGGAGCAAGTTTCTGTAAAACTCCTTTCAAGTCATTAATTGTTTCGATTTTTCGGTTGAGGCGAGCCGTGTAAATTGTTTGGGCAGCGGTTCTGGCATTTTTTATTTCGCCGTACATTCCTAAAATCTTGTGTAAGTCATCAATCGAATATTCATTGACAATATTTTTGGCCGAAAATGGTGCATTTTGGTTCATCCGCATATCCAATTCGGCATCGTATCGAGTCGAAAAGCCACGCTCGGGTGTATCAATTTGGTGCGAAGAAATACCTAAATCAGCCAAGATTCCATCTACTTTTTTTACGCCGTACAAACGTAAATATTGCTTGATATTACGAAAGTTGGCTTCGATAAAAACCAAATTTTTATTATCTATCAGTTTGGCCTGTTCTTTGGCATCGGCATCTTGGTCAAAGGCATAAAGTTTACCCGTCGTAAGTTGTTCTAAAATCGCTCTCGAATGCCCACCACCGCCGAAAGTGACATCTACATAAATGCCGTTGGGTTTGATATTCAGACCATCGAGACATTCTTTGAGCATTACGGGCGTATGATAAACTGACATAAACTTTTTATATATTTACAATGTTGAAATGCAAAAGTACTAAAAAAATCAACGTTGGCAGGATTCTTTGTGCAACCAACGTTTATCGAACCAAAGAAAACCTTATGAAAACATTGACCAAATTACTCTTCATCGTAGCCTCGATTTTCTTATTAAATGCCTGTAAAATATCTTCCGAACCTAAAACTGGTACTTGGCGAGCGGTGATTCCAACCAAAGGCGGTGAATTACCGTTTAATTTTGATATTCAGAAACAGGGCGATGCCTATGCCGTGACGATTTTGAATGGAGAAGAGAAGCTAAAAATGGATAAATCATTTATCAAAAATGATTCGCTGCATATTCCAATCGAATTGTTTGATGCCGAAATTGTAGCAAAAGTTGAAGGAGAAAAAATGACTGGTTACTGGAAAAAAATGCGTTCGGATTTTAGTTTTTTGCAAGGAGACTTTTCGGCAGAATTTGGTAAAAACTATCGTTTTACTGACAAAACCGATAAACCAGAAACACTTTTAGCTCCAAAATATAGCGTACTTTTCCGCTCAGAAGATAAAAAAGACTCTACGGTTTCGGTTGGTCTGTTTTCAACGAAAGGAAATGAAGTAAGCGGAACATTCTTGACCACAACGGGCGACTATCGTTATTTATCGGGCAATATTATCGGCGATTCATTGAAACTGTCGTGCTTTGATGGTACACACCTCTTTTTATTCAAAGCAAAGATTGATGGTGGAAAACTAACGGGCGGTGAGTTTTGGTCAAGTATAAATAGTTTTGAATCGTGGGAGGCAGTAAAAGATGATAACGCCAAACTACCTGATGAAAAAACATTAACTTACTTGAAAGATGGTTACAAAACTATTGCGTTTTCGTTCTCAAACGAGCAAGGTAAAAAAGTTTCGTTGACTGATGAGCGTTACAAAGGAAAAGTGGTGGTGGTGCAAATTATGGGTTCGTGGTGCCCGAATTGTATGGATGAAAGTAAGTTTTTAGCTCCGTGGTATGCCAAAAACAAACAAAAAGGCGTAGAAGTCATCGGTTTGGCTTACGAAAAAAGCACTGACCCCGCTTTTGCGTATCCAAAAATCAAACGTTTGAAAGAACGCTTCGGCATTAGCTACGAAGTGCTTTTGGCAGGAACAAACGATAAAGCCGAAGCTTCAAAAACGCTACCAATGCTCAACCATGTTTTGGGCTTTCCGACTACCATTTTCATCGATAAAAAAGGCCAAGTACGTGAAATTCATACAGGATTTTCTGGCCCAGGTACAGGCCAATATTACGATGATTTCGTAAGTGATTTCAATCGTTTAGTCGATAAATTAAATGCAGAGTAAAACATTTTTGTTTTTGAAGCAGTTTACAAATTATAGAGTTACTTTCATCCGTTACACGGTAATCAAAAACTTCCCTTTAGGGGTTGGGGCTTATGACTGAAATCATTGTAGTAAACGAACAAGACGTAGAAATCGGAACTGGCGAAAAACTGTGGGTACACCAACAGGGCTTGCTTCACCGTGCTTTCTCGATTTTGGTATTCAACGAAAATAACGAGCTGTTGATTCATCAGCGAACTTCGCACAAATACCACTCAGGCGATTTGTGGACGAATACCTGCTGCGGACACCCCAACGCTAACGAAGAAATCAGTGCGGCAGCACACCGCCGTTTAGGTGAAGAAATGGGTTTTGACACGTCGTTGGAGTTTCTCTATAAATTTCAGTACCGTGCCGAGTTTGAGAATGGCTTGGTCGAACACGAAATTGATAATGTCTTTGTGGGAACATACAATGATTCATTCGTTGTAAATCCCGAAGAAGTGGCAGATTATAAATGGATTGTGGTTGAAGAGCTTCTCGAAGATGTATCGAAAAACCCACAGAATTATACATTTTGGTTCAAAGAAATATTAAAAAGCGACGAATTCATGGCATTCGTCGCTTCTAATTTAGTTTTGGCTTAAACCTTTCTTGCCACATAATCAAAAGATTCTCTTTCACAGAAGTCTCTTCAAATATTTATTGTATTTTTGTGCTTTATCCATAGCCTTTATCTGCATGAAGAAGCACTTTTCTATTTATATTTTACTGCTAATCAGCACTATTTCCTTCGCTCAGAAGAAGTCCAAGAAAGATTATTTAGTTACCCTCAATACCAAATACGGAACACTTCACATGGTATTGTTTGATGATACTCCACTTCACAAAGCCAATTTTGTCAAATTAGTTGAAAAAAAATTCTACGATAGCCTTCTCTTTCACCGCATTATTGATGGTTTCATGATTCAGGGTGGCGACCCCGAATCTAAAACAGCCCAACCCAATCAGCGTCTCGGTGGTGGTGGCGGAAATATGGAACGTATTCCGTATGAATTTAAGGCTAATCATGTTCATAGAAAAGGTGCTTTGGCTGCTGCTCGTGATAATAACCCCGAAAAAAAATCAAGTGCTTGCCAGTTTTACATTGTACAAGGAAAGAAACTAACTGACGAAGAAGTTACGCAAGTTGCTCAACGAAATGGAATGGACTATACAACTCAACAGCGTGCCGAATATATGATTTTGGGCGGAACTCCTCGACTTGATAATGCCTACACAGTTTTTGGAGAAGTAATTGACAACCTTGATTTGATTGACACCATTGCCAAACAACCAAGAGACTCAGCCGACCGCCCAAAAGAAGACATTAAGATGAGTATGACGGTAAAAAAAATGCGTAAAAAGAAAATTACTAAAAAATTCGGATATAAATACTAACCTTCCTACCACTTCGCTCAGGTTGCGGCATGGTTTGGTTTTAATATAAAAATGAAAAAGATTTTAATCACAGGCTCAAACGGCTTACTTGGTCAAAAATTGGTTGAATTACTACTGAAAGCTAAAGGTATTCAGATAATTGCTACGGCTCGTGGCGAAAACCGTTTACCGTTTTCTGAAGGCTACGAATACCATTCAATGGATATCACAAGCCGAGAGCAAGTACAGGAAGTGGTGGCAAAAGTTCAACCCGATGTAATTATCCACACGGCTGCCATGACCAACGTTGACCAGTGTGAGAGCGAAAAAGATGCTTGTTGGGCTCAAAATGTGAGTTCGGTTGACTATTTAATTGAGGCTTGCTCAAAAATTGATTGTTTTTTGCTCCATGTTTCTACCGATTTTATTTTCGATGGCAAATCAGGCCCTTATAAAGAAGATGCCGATGCAAATCCGATAAGTTTTTATGGTTGGAGCAAGTATGCCGCCGAAAAACTGGTTACGAATAGTAATATCCGTTGGGGAATTGCTCGTACAATTTTGGTCTATGGTATTGCCCACGACATGAGCCGCACAAATATTATTTTGTGGGTGAAAAAATCATTGGAAGATGGGAAAAACATCAAAGTGGTAACTGACCAGTGGCGGACACCTACGTTGGCCGAAGATTTGGCAAAAGGCTGTGCCTTAATTGCCGAACAGGAAGCCGAGGGCGTTTTTAATATTTCGGGAAAGGATTTCTTGACTCCCTACGAAATGGCAATCATGACTGCCGATTATTTCAAATTGGATAAATCGCTGATTTCACAAGCCGATTCTACCACATTTACGCAACCAGCAAAACGCCCACCAAGAACTGGCTTTGACCTTTCAAAGTCTCGTGAAGTACTTGGCTATGAACCAGTTAGCTTTACCGAAGGAATTGAAGTACTGGCCGGACAGATTAGTAAATAAGTCTACGGAGCGAACCGAGTTACAAATAAAATTTCTTCCAGCGGATATATTCATCGACCACATCTGAAACCATGTAGCGGATGGGTTTTCCTGACTTGATTGAATTTCGGATAAAGGTTGCCGAAATATCAAGCAAGGGTGCTTCTACAAACCTTACTTTCGGGTGAATTTTGAAATTATGCTCGGCCGTATTTGGTCTTGGATAAACGTAGAGTTCGTAGTATTCGAGAATCTTATCATAGTTTTTCCAATTTTCAAACTGCACCAAATTATCTTCACCCATAATTAGTTTAAACTCGTGGTTTGGATGACGCTCAGATAACTTCGTTAGGGTATCAATCGTATAACTTGGCTTGGGCATTGAAAACTCAATATCGCTGGCTTTTAACTTATAATTATCCGAAATGGCTTTTTCGACCATCGTGAGTCTGTCGAACTCGTGCAGCAAACTTTTGTTTTTCTTAAACGGATTTTGCGGTGAAACAATAAACCAAACCTGCTCCAAATCGGTGCAATTGGCCATTGTATTAGCAATAATCAAATGACCAACGTGAATGGGGTTGAACGAACCAAAAAACAGACCTATTTTCATGATTTAACTTATCTGCCTCAAAAATACCAAATATTACAATTTGATTGGGCAAAATTGAGAATAAAAGAATAATTTTGTCAAATTTTTAAAAAATATAGCAATCTATATGAAAATTACTATTACAGGAGATTTAGGAAGCGGAAAAAGTACAATTGCCAAGATTTTGTCTGAGGAACTTAACCTTAAATACCTTTCGACTGGAGCAATTCAGCGAGAAATTGCTCGCCGTTATGGCATGACTACACTCGAACTAAATAATTTGGCCGATACAAATAAGGATATTGATAAAGAAATCGATGATAACCTACGAGCTTTAAATACTTTGGACAAAAACTTTGTTGTAGATTCTCGTTTAGGTTGGTTTTTTATTCCTTCATCAATAAAATTATACTTTTTGATTGATATTGAAGTTGCTGCCAAACGCATTATGAGCGATTCGACCCGAATTAATGAAACAACTTATGCAACAATTCAGGAAACTATAAAGTCAATAACATTAAGAAAAGGCAGCGAAAACCATCGTTTTTTAAAAGAATATGGGGCTGATTGTGCTGATTTCAGTAATTTCGATTTAACAATCAATACAACTGAATTGAAAACCATGACGATTGCAAGGTTTATCACTAAGATAATCAATCAAAATGATTTTCAACGTGGGGTTATTTGGTGTAATCCTAAGATTTTATTTCCTACCCAAAATATTCAGGAGACTTTCAATGATGATTTCAATGATTTGAAAGAGCAGATTAATCTTACGTCACCTTCATCGGAATATCCAATTTCTGTTATCGAAAAAAATGGCAAGTGGGCCATACTTGATGGGCATAAACGCACGAGTATTGCGATTCAAAATGGGGTTTCATTAGTACCCGTCAAGCTCGTTGCTAAAAATGACGAACTTTTACCTAATGGCATTTCAGCCAATAAATACTTTGATGATACTATCAAGGCGGGATGGCTTTATGACTGGGAAGAAGCGAATAAATTTGAATTTTATCATCATCCTACTGTATAGATTCACAAAAAAAGCCATCAAATATTAAATTTGATGGCTTTTTTTAAGGCAATTTATTTAGTTAATGAGCTATGAATAATCAACAACTAAATAAAATATGATAGAGTTTTACTTCAATAAATATAAATCCAAACAACAAAAGTGCTAAACCAATTTTTGCTCTAATATCAACGATTATCGACTGTGGGCAGCATTTTTTTTCTACTTTCGACTGCATCGCTTCCTTCACGCTTTTCTCCAACTTGTATGTTTCAATACAGGGCATACAAGCATCCATGTTCTGTTTGAAGTGTTCCACTTCCTCAGCAGATGCAGAACCGTCAAGAACGGCCTGTATCATCTTCATGCACTTCTGGTGATTTTCACACTGATACTTCATTGATTTAATAATTATAGGAACAGTAATTTTATTTTGCTCACTTTAGTTTGTAAAGTATTTTCTATTGGATTTGGATTATTCAAACAAAAATTATTTGGCTGAAGAATCTTATTTATCAAGTTTTTGAACAAATGGAGAACAGTAATCTTTCAGAATTTGTTCACTTATGGTGTTTTATATATTAAAATGCTTCTTCTTCGCTCTCCAACTCTTCGGTTTTATAGCCCATTGAAGTGGCATATCCTTTCAATTTTTCTTTCAAAAGGTTTCTGGCACGGTGCAATCTCGAACGAACAGTTCCGATTGGAATATCTAAGATTTTTGCCATTTCTTCGTAGGTAAATCCTTCAATATCACACAAAATGATAACTGTTCTGAAATCAACGGGCAAACTATTTAAAGCATTGGCAACTTCGTCGCCAATCATATCTTGCACAGTTTCAGTACGCAAATCGGTTGTGGCATCCATTTCGGCATCTTCTGTCGAATTATAGGTTGTCTCAACGTCTTGGTAATCTACCTTTGATGGTTCTTTGCTTTTCTTACGATAATCGTTGATAAAGCTGTTTTTCAAAATTCTGAACAACCATGCTTTTGCATTAGTTCCTCGCTCGAATGAATTGATAAAGCGGAACGCCTTCAGGTAGGTATCTTGTACCAAGTCGTTGGCATCATCTTCATCATTGGTGAGGCGAAAGGCAAAGTTATACATCGAATCTATGTGTGGCATAAACTCTTTATCAAAAACTGCGTATTTTTCTTTTTCGGAGTACCGTGCTACTACTTCTACGATTTCTTCTTCTTCTTCCATAGACTTTACGTTATAGTCTGGCAAAATTACGATTTTTAACAAAAGAACACGAATAAATATTTCTTGAAAATAATATTTGTGTAAAACAGATGATTTTGAGGATGAAAGGAGGTTTCAACTAATAGCAAGTCAACTATCCATAGATTTTAATAGACTTTTTTTCTTTGGAATGTAAACCGAAAACTGTGGACTTTTCTCTATTTCCTATTATCGCCACCATCTATCATGCTTAGATAGCTAAAATATCGGCTTTGGGCTATTCGTTCTTCCGTGACGGCTTCTTTTACGGCACAATTGGGTTCGTCAAGGTGCATACAATTATGAAAGCGACATTCGCCCATTATTTCCAAAATTTCGGGAAAATAATGTCCAATTTCTTCTTTTTGCATATCGGCAAGGCCTAATTCCTTAATTCCTGGCGAATCAATGATAAAAGTTTCGGGGGCGATTTCAAACATTTCGGCAAAAGTTGTCGTATGAACTCCTTTATTGGCAAAGGTTGAAACCTGCGAAGTACGTAAATCTAAATCGGGAGCGATAGCATTGACCAAAGTAGATTTTCCAACGCCCGAATGCCCCGAAATTAGCGAAACTTTTCCTTTCAAGACATCAAGGAAGTCTTCAACGCCCGTGCCATCAACGGCCGAAGTAAAAATACATTGATAATTGAGGCTTTCGTAAAGTTCGGTTAGTTCGTGCTGATAAGCAATTTGCTCTTCATTGAGTAAATCGAGTTTGTTAAAAACCAGCACCGTAGGAATACGAAACGATTCGGCAGCCACCAAAAAACGGTCGATAAAACCCAGTGAAGTTCGGGGGAAATCGAGCGTAGCAATTAGCACCGCTTGGTCGAGATTAGTCGCCAGTAAATGCCCATGAGCGGTTTTATGTACTGACTGACGAATGATATAATTTTCACGAGGGAGAATATCACTGATGATTCCCGCATTGCGGTTTTCATCTTCTATTTCATAAACAACTTTATCGCCAACGGCAATGGGGTTTGTTACCTTAAAACCCTTGATTTTGAACTTACCTTTGAGGCGACATTGCATAATAGTTCCTTCGTTGGAACGAACATCGTACCAAGAACCCGTCGAACGCATCACTAATCCAATCTTTTGGCTCAAAATTTGATAGAGTTAAAAAGTAAAACCATATTATCTTAAAATACGCTTAAAGGTTTCTTTATGTTTTTAAAATTACTCATTAGACAAAATTTATTTGAATAATTATATTTTTTCTTTTCAGAAAAATAAGCTGACATAAATATTTCTGTATTTTGTCAATTATTGGTACTGGATAAAGCTTCTATTATGAATTTTTACCGTAAAATAAATTTTTAAGAAATTTTTAAGCGTTTGTTGCAACAAATACTAGAATTTTTCCGTTATTTAGTTGTGTAAAAAACCAAAGAAACAATTTAAACAAATACGACAATGAAAAAGGGAGTATTATTCGGATTAGCCGCTGTTGCTGTTGGCGTTGTAGTTTATTCTTTAAACAAAAAAGGAAAACTAACACTACCATTCAAGCCAACCACAAAATAATTCAGTCATAATGAATTGTAGCCATCAAAGCCGTCAATTTGCCGACATTCTGAGTTTTTAGCACCATATATTATTTCTAAAAGAAAAAATGTATGGTGCTTTTTTTGTACCACTGAATATAGAACGTCGAAATTTTTTATTCCTACGGAAAACTACAAATATTTCTGACACTCTGTCTTTAATTTCTCCTTTTCGATTGGCACAACACCCACGTATTCACACACAAGTCCGCCACCCAAGTTCGATATTTCGGCAATTGCTTTCGGCGAAAGTTTCAGTGCCAAACACATAGCCGCAATACTTACAACCGTATCTCCTGCTCCTGAAACATCGGTAATACTACGCAAATGTGCCGCAATATGGTGTATTTCGTTAGCAAAATCTATAAAAACACCGTTTTCGGATAATGTTAGAAAAACGCCATTTACACCCAAAGTTTGTTTGGCCGATGCTACTGCTGCTTTTACTTCATCCAAATTTTTTGCATCGAAATCTATTTTTAAACCCTCTTTTAGCTCTTTGAGGTTTGGTTTAAAAATATCCGTTCCTTGATAATGCAAGAAATTACGTTTCTTAGGGTCAACGATTGTTGGAATGCCTTTTGACTTTGCAAAACTCACAATCGCTTGAATACTTTCAGCATCTAAAGTACCTTTGTCGTAGTCTTCGAAAATAATTACATCACAGGATTCAGCTAAAAGTTTGGTTCTTTCGATGAGCTGCGAACGCTCATCGGCATTGATGAAGCCATCCATTTCAGAATCAATCCTTACAACATGCTGCGAACCCGCCAAAATTCGTTGTTTCACAGTCGTGATTCGGTCGTTACTTCTGATGATACCTTCGGTTGATAAATCGTTATCAATCAGCAATTTAATTAAATCATTTGCGTCCGAATCATTACCTACCACTGTGCATAAAATAGCCGTTCCACCCAACGATTTAATATTCATAGCAACATTTCCTGCTCCGCCCAAACGAATTTCTTTACGCTTTACGTTTACGACAGGAATCGGAGCCTCGGGCGAAATACGCTCAACTTTTCCGAAAATATATGAATCTATCATCACATCGCCCACAATCAATACTCGGAGTTGAGCGAAGGCATCAAAAATTTGGTTTGCTTGCATTAAAATCTTCAATTATAAACTTTTAATAGTCAGCGATTCAAATTGCTAACTAAGGGAACAATGGCGACCGTCGCACGGAATGTTTCTTCGAAACCCGATTAAAATCGGATTTGTCTATCCTTAAAAAACTTTCTCACAAAGATTCAGCTACAAAACTACGGATTTTAGAATGATTTTTTCAAGATTTAATACATTTTGGCTCGGAGATTGCGTTATTTGCAAAGCGACTTATATGATTATTCTTAAAAATAAAACAGATTTTATGCGTAAGGCTATCCTATTCTTACTATCCTCTTATTTATACTTTTCTTCAAATGAGCTTTTCGCCCAGTCAATGGAGCAGCTTGGTTCGGCGGTTAATACCGAATTTAATGAATTAAATCCTGTTATTTCGCCCGATGGCAAAACACTATATTTTGTGCGAGTGAGCCACCCATCAAATAATTATGGAGCAAAAGGCAGCCAAGATGTGTGGTATTCGGATAATAGAGATGACTCATGGACGATTGCCCGAAGAATGCCCAATAGCATCAACAAAGACCAATATAACGACCTTTTTAGTATTACACCCGATGGAAATACGATTCTGATTTCGGGGGTTTATAATGGTGGCCGCCGTGAAAATGAGGTCGGACTTTCGATGTGCAAAAAAACAAAAACTGGCTGGGGAGAACCACAAAAGGTGATAATTCCGAAGTTTGATGATATGTGTAAGGGTCAGTTTCTGACAGCCTGTTTATCGAACGATGGAAAAACGTTGATTTTGGCTTTTAGCGAAAAACGCAACAGCAAAGAAGATGATTTATATGTAAGTTTTTTGGGGAAAGATGGAAAATGGACAAAACCTGAAAATCTCGGCGATAATATTAATACAGGCGATACCGAAACTACGCCATTTTTGGCATCAGACAATTATACGCTTTATTTTGCTACCGACCGCAAAGGTGGCTTGGGTGGAACTGATATTTGGGTATCGAAACGATTAGATAGAAGTTGGAGAAAATGGTCGAAGCCAATCAACATGGGCAACAAAGTAAACAGTGATGCCAACGAACTATCATACACAATTTCGGCTTCGGGCGAGTATGCCTATATGAGCACCAAGAAAAACTCTATCGGCAAAGGAGATTTAGTGCGTTTCAAACTGCGTGAAGATAAAAAGGTAGAACCAACCGTGGCAGGCGTACAAACATCAAACAGTAGAATTGAAGAACAAAGAAGTTTAACCGAAGGAAAAAGCCCTGTAAACACTGCTACAACTGCTCCAACGCCCGTTGTAATGATTAGTGGAAAGGTTATCGACCAAAAAACGGGTCGCCCGATTGAAGCAAAGATTGTTTATCAAGACTTAGCCGATGGAGAAGAACTCGGCGAAGCTTACACCAACCCAACCACTGGCGAATACAAAATTGTATTGCCTTACGGAAAGAAATATTCTTACCACGCCATCGCCAAAGATTTTATTGCGATTGGTAAAAACATTGACCTTACAGAAGTAAAAGAGTTTAAGGAAATAAATGGCGATGACCTCAAATTGGTGGCAATAAAAGAAGGCGAAAAAGTGCCGCTCAACAATATTTTCTTTGAATACGCCAAAGCTACGCTACGTTCGGAATCGTTTCCTGAGTTAGACCGCATTGCCGAAACTTTGAAATCGAATGTAAGTCTGACGATTGAGATTCAAGGACACACCGATAATGTGGGTTCAAACGAAAGTAACTTAAAACTCTCGCAAGACCGTGCAGAATCGGTTCGTACGTATTTATTATCGAAGAAACTTCCTACCAATAGAGTTACGAGTGTAGGTTTTGGCGAAACTCGCCCAATTGCCAGCAACGATACCGAAGAAGGCAAAGCACAAAACCGCCGTGTAGAATTTGTGATTGTGAAGAAGTAATGAACTTAGAACGCTGATTTAGCGGATTTTTATGACTATTTATGATAAAAAATCATATACTAACCATAAAAATCATAACAATCAGCGTTCTGTTTTCTTTATAATATCACTGTCCGATTTCCAAAAATGAATACTCGGTCATTAAAAACGAGTTTTAGGGCTTGCGTAAGCACCGATTTCTCTACTTCTTTTCCTTCACGAGCCATATCGGTTGCGGCGTAGCTGTGGTCAACGTCTTTTACGTTTTGGGCGATAATTGGACCTTCGTCGAGATTATTATTCACGAAGTGAGCCGTTGCTCCAATGATTTTTACACCTCGCTCATACGCTTGTCTGTATGGGTTTGCTCCAATAAAGGCTGGTAAAAATGAATGATGAATATTGACAATCTTATTGGGGTAATGCGATACAAATTCAGGTGAGAGAATTCGCATGTATTTTGCCAAAACCAAATATTCGGGTTTGTAAATCTCCAACGTTCTTAAAATAGCTTCTTCGTGTTCTTCACGGGTTTTGTGTTCATGCGTGATGTAATGAAACGGTATCCCAAACTTACTTACAAATGGCTGGAGGGTATTATAATTACTGACTACGGCCAAAACATTGGCATCAAGTTCATCAAAATTATAGCGTATCAATAAATCCGAAAGACAGTGATGCTCTTTTGTGGCCAAAATTACTACGTCTTTTTTCTTCTTGGGGCTTATGCGTAAATTAATTTCAGGTGTGGCAATGGTTTCCTGCAAATCTTTCAAAACCTTTTGGGGGTCAAGTTTATCAGGCGACTCGAACTCAGTTCTCATAAAAAACTGACTTTCAACCACATCAGTAGCAGGACTTACGTATTCATCTTGCGAAATAATATTACACTCGTTGCGGTATAGTACGCTTGTTACATGAAAAATCAAACCTTTGGCATCGGGGCCATCCATCAAAAGAATATGTTTTGCCATTATTTAGTACACTTTAAAAGATTTTTAGATAGAGAATACTGCTACACCTGCTTATCGGGAATTATAAGGTGTGACACATATTTCAACCACAAAAACCACATTAATCAAAGTTTAAGATTGCGAATTACGGATTTTAAAATAAATTTACGCACAACTTCAAGCAAAGAATTGTGAAAATATTTAGAATATATCTTTTATTCACACTTTTATCAACATTTTATGGCTCTTTTGCTCAAAATAACATTGAAGTCATTAAGTTTACCGAATTAGAGCAATTCATAAAAGCAGAGAATAAAATTAGTGTGATAAATTTTTGGGCATCTTGGTGTAAGCCTTGCGTGAGCGAAATACCCGTTTTTGAAACATTAGCAGATAACTTTCGTCTGACCAACGTTTCTGTAATTTTTATTAGCCTTGATTTTAAACGAGACTTAGAAACCGTAGAAAAATTTGTGGCCGAACATCAGATAAAATCGAAAGTATATTTGATTGACGAACCCGATTATAATGGTTGGATTGATAAAGTGAGTCCGCAATGGTCGGGTGCAATTCCAGCTACGTTAATAAGTAATGGCATACGCAAAGAATTTTATGAACAATCTTTTGATTATCAGAGTCTTAGCGATAAAATTAGGCACTTTTTTTAAAATACTTTTGTTTTATTAGCGTTAGTGAACAACAGATTGGCACAACCATTTTTTTAATACCCAATAAATGAAGAAACAGTTTTTAATCATCGGAGTAATGTTTTTAAGCAGTATTGTCGGAGTAAGGCAAATAGCTATGGCTCTGCCATTGGCAGAGCTGCCAGAAACTACCGCACCAGCACCCACTGGCTATGCGTTGGGTGATGCAATATCGGATTTTAAACTTAAAAATATTGATGGAAGAATGATGTCGTTGGCTGATTTTCCATCGGCTAAGGGATTTATTATTGTTTTTACTTCAAACCATTGTCCGTTCTCAAAATCGTACGAAGACCGAGTAATTGCCCTCGACCGTAAATATGCTTCGCAAGGTTTTCCTGTGATTACGATTAACCCTAACGACCCTGACGCGTACGAAGAAGATTCGTTTGCTAATATGCAAGTGCGTGCCAAAGAAAAAGGCTATCCGTTTCCGTATTTGACCGACGATACGCAGGTAGTTTCAAAGGCATTCGGGGCGATGCGTACACCACAAGTGTATGTTCTGAAAAAAGAAGGTGGAAAGATAATTGTGAGCTATATTGGTGCCATCGACGATAACGCCCAAGACCCTTCAGGCGTCACAAAACGTTACGTTGAAGATGCCGTAAATAACCTTTTAGTGGGAAAACCCGTAGTGACAACAAGTACAAAAGCCGTTGGTTGTGCGATTAAGTGGAAAAGCTAAAAAGACAGCATTAAACTAAACAGCAAATATTGCGGACTATCGACCATTGACGCCAAAAAATATGTTTGCCATCTGCGAAAACAGGTGGCTTTTTCTTTTTTTATTGACGAACTTTGTAAAATGATAGCATTAACGTATTCTATCATTCACTCAATCAAACAATCACTCAGTCAAACATGAGCAACAAACTTCCCCCGATATTTCCTCCGCAACGAATGGAGAAACTCATGGCATTTGATAGGCTTCTAACCATCATGGACGAACTCCGTGAGCAATGTCCGTGGGATAAAAAGCAAACAATGGATACACTTCGCCATTTGACGATTGAAGAAACTTACGAACTTTCGGATGCTATTTTGGAGAAAGATTTATCCGAAATCAAGAAAGAATTGGGCGATATAATGCTGCATTTGGTGTTTTACTCAAAAATTGCTTCAGAAACTGGCGATTTTGATGTAGCCGACGTGCTTCATGGTATTTGTGATAAATTAATTTCTCGACACCCGCACATCTACGGCGACGTGAAAGTGGAAAACGAAGAAGATGTAAAGCGAAACTGGGAACAATTGAAGCTTAAAGAAGGAAATAAATCGGTTTTGAGTGGCGTGCCGCAGTCTCTACCAGCCTTGGTAAAATCAATGCGTATTCAAGAAAAAGCTCGTGGAGTAGGTTTTGACTGGGAAGAAAAAAGCCAAGTTTGGGCAAAAGTTGAAGAAGAAATGGGTGAGTTTAAGGAAATGTTCGATGTAGAAACCGACCAAGCCATTGACAAAGAAAAAGCCGAAGGCGAATTTGGCGATTTGCTTTTTTCGTTGGTCAATTATGCTCGTTTTATAGACATTAACCCCGAAACTGCTCTCGAACGCACCAATAAGAAGTTTATTAAGCGTTTTCAGTATTTGGAAGAAAAAGCCAAAGAAGCTAAAAAAAATCTGAAAGATATGACCCTTGCCGAAATGGATATTTTTTGGGAAGAAGCAAAGAAGTTATAAAATTTAAGTAGAACAGATTTGTAGGTTATCAAATAGCCCATAATTGACAAGTTACAAATCTGTCTTAACATTATGCCAAGAATTCTCGCTATTGACTACGGTGCTAAACGAACAGGTTTGGCCGTAACTGACCCATCAAAAATTATTGCATCGGCACTCGAAACCGTTCCGACCGATAAATTGTTGGAATATTTAAAAAAATATACCCAAACCGAAGCCGTTGAGGCTTTTGTGGTTGGAATGCCCAAAAATTTGGATGGTACCGCCACCGACGGAACGGCTTATGTAGAGCGATTTGTGGTAGAATTAAAAAATATTTTCCCCGAAACACCCATACACTTGCACGATGAACGTTTTACTTCAAAAATGGCCATGCAAACCATGATTGCTGGCGGAATGAAGAAAAAAGACCGACAAATAAAAGGCAATATCGACAAAATCAGTGCGGTGATTATTTTGCAGAGCTTTATGGGAAATTAAAAATATCGAACTGGCAGAACTAATCAATTACATTTTTTATAAAAATGGATTTTTCTATGGACTATCAACCATAGACCGTGGACTATCAAAACATGTTTCAACAATTATTTAAAAAAGTAAATAACATTGTGGATAAAAACCCAACTTTGCCCACAATAAATAAGCCTGACGCAAATACAGCCAAGAAAATTGGGGAAGTTCTACTCAAGCATCTTCCTGCCACTACGGTTATGTATTGCTTTGAATTGTGGAAAGAACAACCATTTTCATTTAAGATTTCACGTACCCGAAGCAGTTGTTTCGGAAATTATATTTTTCGTGACGGTCAGCACAAAATTACCATCAATCACGACCTAAATCCGTACGCTTTTTTGGTGACATACATTCACGAAATTGCCCATCAACGAGCTTGGCTCAATAAAGGTCGCAAACGAATAGAACCACACGGCAAAGAATGGAAAAAGAGTTTTCAAGACCTAATGCAGCCTTTGCTCAGTGAAGACCATTTACCCAAGAACTTACTTTTGCCGTTGAGTGCTTATATGCAAAATCCAGCCGCTTCTTCGGTGAGTTATGCACCATTGTCTGAGGCTCTAAGAAGTTTTGATACGGGCGAACAAGTGGGGATTTCTTTAGCTGATTTAACTGATAATCAATGGTTTGAGTTTCGTGGAACAGTTTTTCAGAAAATCGAAAAACGTCGGACAAGAGTATTGTGTTTAGAGAAACAGTCAAAACGTAGATATACCATTTTGGCATCGGCACTTGTCAATCCGTTGTGAGTTTTCCAATGAATAAAATGCTAAAAATAAAAAAATATATAAAATCATATTCGTACTTCCCGTTCTCTGAGCGAAGTCGAAGGGAGGAAGAAATGGGTGTTTTTTTATTTTTATTCACCTTCAATATTTCACTATTTTTATCTGTCTTTTCTCAAGCCCAACCATCAGTTTTGGCCACGGGTGATTGGTATAAAATTGCCACAACTCGCACAGGCGTACACAAAATTGATGCTACATTTCTGAAAGATGCGGGCATTGATATTGCCAAGCTAAACCCTCAAAATATCAGAATTTTTGGAAACGGTGGCGGAGTTTTACCCCAAGCCAATAACGCTCCTCGGGCAAAAGATTTAACCGAAAATCTCATTGAGGTCGTGGGCGAAAATGATGGAAAATTCGATGCCACTGATTATATACTTTTTTATACAGAAAGTCCACACAGAATACTATATAATGCTAATAATCAACAATTTACGCACCAAAATAATCCGTATTCAGACACAACCTTTGTTTTTCTGAATATCTCCGACACCAAAGGCTTACGCATCAAAAATCAGGCTTTGGTGAGTGCAAGCAATAACCTAAAAACTTTTGATGATTTCACTTTCCACGAACTCGACCAAAAGAATGTGGTGAGTTTGGGCGGGCGAGATTTGGGTGGTTCGGGCCGTGAATGGTACGGTGAATCGTTTGGTGTAAGCTCAGATATAAGTTTTGAGTTAAAGACCGAAGGAATCATTCCGAACTCGAGTATTAAACTTACTTCTGCTATTTTAGGTGCATCATTCACGACTACAAAAGTTAGCCTAAAACTCAATGCTGACTCACTCATTGGCGAGCAAAATCTCAGAGCCATCGGCACTGGCACTTATGACCTAAAAGGAAACGAAAATATTCAGACTTTCACGGCTATTTCCAACGGGAAAAATACGCAGAAGTTAACGTTCAGTTTCAATAAAAACAACCAAAATTCGTCGGTAGCATACTTGAATTATTTTGAGATACAAACCAAACGAAGATTACAGTTTTATGAGCAACAAACATTCGTGCGTTCGATTGAAAGTTTGCGAAATAAAACTTCCAATTTTATTATAAGTCAAGCCAACAATACACAAAAAATTTGGGATGTAACGAATCCTCTTTTACCCGAAAATATTCCTTTCCAAATCAATAATTCTGAAGCCAGTTTCGGAATAGAAACACAGAATGAACTCAAAACCTTCGTACTGTTTTCAAGCAATAATATACTCGAACCAAACTACATTCAGAAAGTAAACAATCAGAATCTTCAACAAGCACAAACACCTGATTTACTGATACTTACTATCAAGAATTGGCGTGAACATGCGGAACGCTTAGCAGCATTTCGCCGAACAAATGATGGTTTATTAGTTACGGTAGTAGAGATTGACCAAGTTTATAATGAGTTTTCTTCGGGCAGCCCAGACCCTACTGCAATTCGAGATTTTGGGCGTTTTTTATGGCAAAAGAATCCTGCAAAATTAAAGTACCTTCTACTTTTTGCCGATGCCAGTTTTGATTATAAAAATATCATCCAATATGCTTCGATTGATACTAAATTACAGATTCCGACCTATGAAAGTCGAGAATCGTTGAATCCTGTGAATAGTTACGCCTCCGATGATTATTTTGGATTTTTTGAAGATAATGAAGGTGAATGGGCGGAAAACAATGTAGGCAATCATTCGATGGAAATCAGCGTTGGTCGTTTGCCAGTAAAGAGTGTAGAAGAAGCCAAAAACGTGGTTGATAAACTGATTTATTATGCTCGAACCCAACGAACAGCAGGCAGTTGGCGAAGGAAAATTAGCTTTGTGGCTGATGATGGAGATTTTAATATTCACCAACAAGATGCCGATGATATTTCTGAAATGACTTTAAAAACTACTAAAGACCTGATTATCAACAAAATATACTTAGATGCTTTTCCGCAGATTGCTACGGCCAACGGTGCAATTTCGCCCGAAGTAAACAAGGCTCTAAATAAAAGTGTCAATGAAGGTGCCTTGATAATCAATTATAGTGGACACGGTGGCACTGATGGTTGGACAGAAGAGAAGGTACTGACACGTGACCAAATTCAGACTTGGCGAAACCTCAATAATATGCCATTGTTTCTTACAGCCACTTGTTCGTTTGGGCGTTTCGATGACCCAGGCAATGTTTCGGGGGCAGAAATGGCCATGTTAAGTCCGAAAGGGGCAGCTATTGGCTTGCTCACTACGACTCGACCAGTTTATTCAAATACTAATTTTTTGTTAAATAGTGCTTTTTATCAGGCATTTGCACAAAAAAATACAAATCCGAATCTGCGACTGGGCGATATTTTCAGAATCACTAAAAACAACTCCTTGAGCGGGGTTTTTAATAGAAATTTTTCACTTTTAGGCGACCCTTCTATGCAACTTGCCTACCCAACCGAAAAAATTGTTCTGACAAAAATCAATGGCACTTCACCCGAAAAACAAATAATCAAGGCTTTATCGAAGGTCAGTTTAGAAGGAGAAATCAGAAATTCGAGCGATGGCTTGATTAAAAACAACTTCAATGGAAAAATTCTCGTCTCTGTCTTTGACAAGGCTTCAGAAGTCAGTACGCTCGGACAGAAAACCAAGAAGTTTCGATACAAAACTTACCGAAATCAGATTTTTGAAGGCTTAGTTGAAATGAAAAATGGGACTTTTAAAGTAAACTTCGTTGTTCCGAAAGACATCAACTATCAGGTAGGCACTGGACGGGTAAATTTCTACGCTATTTCGACCGATAGCACGCTTGATGCCTCTGGAAGCTACAATGAACTAATGATTGGGGGCAGCGAAACCAATATTTTGAGCGATACAAAAGCACCAGAAATCAAACTTTCGATTGATAAAAACAACCTGCTTGAAGCTCAGATTTCGGATGAAAACGGCATCAATATTTCACAAGCTGGTGTTGGCCACGAAATGGTCTTACTACTAAACGACACATTGAAAGTTATTGCTAATCAGTATTTTACAAGCAAAGATGATTATACAAAAGGAGTAGTAAAATATAATTTCGGTAAGTTGCCTGCGGGTCAATACATCGTTAAATTAAAAGTTTGGGATAACTATAATAATTCTGCCGAGGAGGCGTTAGCATTTGTAGTAGAAAATGAGCATTTAAAGATTTTAAAGGCATACAACTATCCAAACCCTGTTGAAAGCAGTACCAATTTCTACATCGAACACAATGCCGAAAATCAAGATTTGACCTTCACTTTGGAGGTTTTTGATAGTGCAGGTAATTTAATTTTTGAAAAAGCTGAAACCTGCTATTTTTGTGACAAATCGCTAAACCTTGGCATGAAAATTGAGACTAAAAACTGGAAAACTGGCATTTATTTCTATCGAATTTCAGTAAATTCTTCGATAGAAAGTAAACATTCTTCGTTTTCTGGCAAAATGGTTTTTTGGAAGTAATCAATAAAATAAGTTATATTTGAACTTATAAAACGAAATACTAAAGTATATTCTGAACCGATAAGTACCCTCTTTGAGGGTAGAATATTAAAAAATCTCACATGAAACGCAAATTAGTAGCCGCTTTGGCAAGTGTAGCTTTAATAAATAGCTTAACAAGCCAAGCACAAGTAATTAGGCCTCTCAACCCTTCTGTACCTTTTCTGACAATTTCTCCTGACTCAAGAGGAGCAGCGTTAGGCGATGCAGGAGTTGCTTCATCACCCGATGCCAACTCAATTCATTGGAATACAGCCAAATTAGCATTTATTGAAAAAAACCTCGGTGCGACTGTTTCCTATACACCTTGGTTGCGTGATTTAGTGGGCGATATGGGCTTGATGAATGTAGGTATGTTCAAGAAAATAGATAAAAACTCTACTTTTGGCGGTTCAATGACTTATTTTGACCAAGGCGAAATCCAGTTCATGACAAACACGGGTCAACCAAATGGTACTTTTAAATCAAGAGATTTGAATTTCACAGCTGGATATTCTCGTAAAATCGGAAGAGACTTCTCGGCAGGTATTAATATCAAATATATTCATTCAAACCTCATCGGAAATCAAGTAATTAATGGTGTTTCGAGCAAGCCTGCCAATAACGTAGCTGGCGATTTGTCGTTTTTCTATACCAACGAAAAACCAAGTGTTAAAAATAAAGACCGTGCAACTCGCTATTCCGCAGGTGCAGTTATTTCAAACATTGGTGGTAAAATCAACTACGGTAGAGGGGCTTTCTATATTCCAACTAATTTGAAAGTTGGTGGTGCTATTAACTTCAAACTTGATGCCCATAATCAATTTAATTTTTTACTTGATGCCAATAAACTCTTGATTCCGACACCTCCATTGTGGAGCAATGGCGTAATTGTGAAAGGAAAAGACCCAGAAACAACTGGTGTAATTTCGGGCATTTTTGGTTCGTTTTCAGATGCTCCAGGTGGTTTCAAAGAAGAATTAAGAGAAATTACATTGTCAACCGGAGTGGAATACTGGTATAATAATTTATTTGCTTTACGTGGTGGCTATTTCATGGAAAGCAATAGTAAGGGTGGCCGTAAATATGTAACCACAGGCTTAGGTTTCAAGATTAGTAATTATAACCTCGATTTGGCTTATTTAGTACCAACATCACAAGGAAGCCCGCTTGCAAATACTTGGAGAATATCTTTAATTTTTGATTTAGATGCAAAAAAAGTAAGCAATCCGACGGAAGTTCCAACTGAGAATTAATAATTGGTTATTTCATTACTCCAATAAAAAAGCTCAATGAAATTAAATTCATTGAGCTTTTTTATTGGTCATCAGTTATAAATTAATAATCGTTTTATTGCGATTTCTTCAAATGATTTCTTACAAACTCTACCCAATCGGTTTCGCCCTCAGTAATTTTCACATCGGGTGTAATACCCACATTATCAATCGGTTTTTGTGGTAAACGATGGCTTTTTGCCAACGAGAACGCTACTCTCCAACCATAACATGGCAAGCCCCAATCACGTACTTCAATGTAGTCGGCAAGTCCTTTTGTGTTTTCACCATAAACCACTGTTTTTGGACTTTGCTTTGCTTCAAAAATAAATTGCTCGGCTGTACTTGCAGTATTTTTATTTACCAATAACGCTACTTTTTTAGTAGCTATGGCTGGATTTGTTGCTGTAAATTCTTTATCAGGACCAGTCACGAATTTACCTTTATTAGCTTCCATTTTTTGTAAAACCATCTGCAATTTCGGGCCAAGACGCTCTTTATAAATCGGATATTCTTCGATTGATTCTAATTCGTGCTTGATAGAAATAATGTTTTCGTCAGTAGCTCTGAAAACTCCCCCTTTACGAACAATTGGAGCTGTACCAATGTATGGAAAAAGTGGGGTAAAAGCGGCATCATCACCACCTGGATTATTACGAATATCAATAATAATATTAGGTGAGCTTTTTAAAATATCTTCGTTTTTATGTACCAGTTCTTGTACAAACTCAGGTGCATTTGGAAGAGTAAAAGGTGGCAAAACAACAAGAGCGGTTTCTGCATCTAACTTTTCAATGCGATAATCGGCTATTTTATGCAGTAAATCTTCATTATCTACTTCTTGTGTTGGAATTGGGAATAGTTTATTGAATTTATAGATATTTTCGATGATTAAGAAGTTTTTTACTTCACGAGTGAAATTCTTTTCTTCCGAGAAATCAGCGTAGTAATAAGTTGTAATATATTTTTGAGGAGCAATTTGAAGCATTTCAAACTTTGCTTTTCCTGCTTTCCAAGCACTATTTCGGTCGGCCAAAAGAAAACCAATAAATATCTTCGGGTTATTTTTATCTTTCACAATACCCACTTTATATGCTTTATCATCACTTTCCCAAATACCTTCAACCGATTGCAGCTTATCGCTATTTTGTTTCAAATATTCTGTAAAATTTGTCTCAGTGAATGAAAGCTGAGTAACCTTTGCAGCTCTGGCAGCAACGACATCAGGAGCATCGTCTATGCTGAATGGCGTAATTGACGTAACAAAAAGGTGGCCATCTTTGAAGAAATCAAACCACTTTTTGATATGAAAATAACACTCTTTTTCGTCAGTGATTGTCTGAGCCTTCGTTCTAATATCTTGCGTTAGTTTATCAAACGCTACTTGATTTTTTGTGGTAATTTTATCGTCCCAACCTGCGTAATTATCTTTGATTTTTTGATAGGCAAAATCAAAATTTTGAGAGCATTTACACTCTTGCTGAGAAAAGCCTAACTGACTAATCATCAAGCTGATAGCTACAAAGTATATTTTCATTTCTGAGTTTGCAATTTCCCGAAAAACAACCAAATTTCATGCCTAAGCCTTTATCTATTGCAAAAAAGTAAACGAGCCATCTCTTTTATAAAGATATGGCTCGTTTAAATGCTTTTCTCGAAAAAATTATTGATAGGCTACAGCTGTTTGTTTTTGAGTACCGAGTTTATCAATACCCAATTCCACTACATCGCCAGCTACTAAATATCTTTGAGGTTTCAAGCCAAGGCCAACACCCGCTGGTGTTCCAGTAGAAATCACATCACCTGGAAGCAATGTCATGAATTGGCTTAGGTAACTCAAAATCGTTGGAATATCAAAAATCATATCGTCAGTATTTGAGTCTTGAAGCATTTCGCCGTTGAGTGAAAGCCACAAACGCAAATCGTGCGGGTTCGGAATCTCGTCAGCGGTTGCCATAAATGGCCCAAGCGGAGCAAATGTATCACAACTTTTGCCTTTTACCCATTGTCCGCCACGCTCCAACTGAAACTCACGCTCGCTATAATCATTGTGCAAGCAATAGCCCGCAATGTAGCTCATGGCATCTTGTTTTTCCACATAACTTGCTTTTTTACCAATTACAAAGGCGAGTTCAACCTCCCAATCAGTTTTTACTGAGTTTTTAGGAATAATCACATCGTCATTTGGCCCACAAAGAGCAGTTGTAGCTTTAAAAAACACAACTGGCTCGGCTGGCACAGCCATGCCTGACTCAGCAGCGTGCTTGGCATAATTAAGGCCAATACAAATGATTTTTGATGGACGAGCTACGCAAGAAGCGAATCGTACATCATCGCCTACCACTGGGCAAGTTTCAGCATTTGATTCGAGCCAAGTATTTAATCTCGAAATACCATTTGTCGTAAAGAAGTTTTCGTTGTAATCTTCGCCAAAGGCCGATACATCAATTTTTTTGCCATCGGAGAGTATCACTCCTGTTTTTTCGTTGGTTGGTTCGCCAAAGCGGAATAGTTTCATGTATAATTTTAAATGATTTGTTGATAGAATGAGTGAATACCTACGAGTGCCTTATCGCTTTGACTACGAATATACTTACACAAATAGCTCACCAACTGCAAGTTAATTTTTTTCTTCGTAATTCGTAATTCGTAATTCTTTATTTTCTCCATTGACCATCAGCAATATATCATCGAGGTATTCTCTCGAATTGCTTAGTCTTGGCACTTTGTTTTGACCGCCCAGTTTTCCTCGTTTCGACATCCATTGGTAGAAAGTACCGTTTTCTACAAAATGCACTTTAGGTAACATCAATGCCATATCTTTGTAGCGTTTGGCATCGTAATCTGAGTTTACTTTTCGAAGCGAATTATCGAGTGTTTCGATGAAAAGTGCTTCGTTTTCTGGTTTTTTAGAACACTCAATTATCCATTCATGGCAACCTTTACTGCCATCGCCCATGTAAACGGGGCCTGCTGTGTAATCTGCTATCGTGGCACTGGCAGCAGCACAAGCTTCTGTAATGGCCATATCTGCATTTTCGATAACTACTTCTTCACCAAAAGCATTAATAAAATGCTTCGTTCGGCCACTTACTTTTATTCTGTAAGGATTTATTGACGTAAACTTTACGGTATCGCCAATTTTGTATCGCCAAAGCCCAGCGTTTGTCGAGATTACAAGGGCATAATTTTTATCCAATTCTACTTCTTCGAGTGTCAATGTTTTAGGGTGTTCGTTGTCCCATTCTTCCATCGGAATAAATTCATAAAAAACCCCATAATCAAGCATCAGAAGCATTTCTCCCACCCTACTGAGTTCGTCTTGAATCGCAAAAAAGCCTTCTGAGGCGTTATATGTTTCAAGGTAGGTAACTTGTTCAGATGGAAAAAGTTTGGTTCTAAAAAGGTCTCTATAAGGCTGAAAAGCCACTGCTCCATGCACAAAGACCTCAAAGTTTGGCCAAACTTCCAATATATTCTTTTTACCTGTACGTTCGAGGATATTTTCGAGCAAAACGACCGTCCAAGTGGGCACTCCCAAAATACTGGTTACGTTTTCTTGGGTGCAAATCTGAATCATCTGCTCCATTTTTTGCTCCCAATTATCGAGGAGTGCTATTTCGCTCGGAGGTGTGCGAATAAAGTCAGCCCAAGCAGGAAGATTTTTAGTGATTACTGCCGAAATATCGCCTGCTTGTGTATTTGCATTGAATGGATTTGGATGAAGTGTACCACCAATAGATAAGCCTTTCCCATCATAAAGTTTTGCTTCTGGACGGTTATTGAGGTAGAGTGTCATCATGTCTTTCCCTCCTCGGTAATGACAGTCTTCGAGTGATTCTTCTGAAACAGGAATATATTTACTGCGTGAGTTGGTTGTTCCTGAAGATTTTGAAAACCACTTAATTTCTGAAGCCCAAAGTACATTTTGCTCGCCTTTCAGTACACGCTCAATATATGGATACAGTTCTTCGTAAGTCGAGATTGGCACTCTCTCCTGAAAATCCTTGATAGTATCTATGCTGCTATAATCGTATTTTAAACCCCACTCGGTATATCGAGCATTTTCGATAAGGTCGTGGAAAATACGGTACTGGGTGTCTATCGGAATACGCAAAAATTGCTCAATGCGTTCGATTCGACGTTTAAGAAAAAAACTAAGTATGTCGTTAAGCATGCTTACTTGGTGGGTTGAAAGCACCAAACTCTTTTACACCACAAGTTAGGGTTTGTAGCTGAAATAGTTTGTGACTCCGAAAATTCTTTGGAAAATTAGGCTTTTTTTCTGAATCTCACAAACCTTTCACTCTATCTGGATAGTCAGTTATGAGGCCATCACAGCCAACTGCTTTTACTTTTTCCATGTCTTCACGCTTATTTACTGTCCACGGAATCACTTTTATTCCTAATTCGTGTAACTGTTTTACTCGTTTTTCGGTAGCCTGTGCAAAATATGGACTCCAAATTTGGGGTTTAAACCCCAATTTATCCAAATTAAATTGTATTTCATTATTATCGAAGGGTTCAATTAAAACCGATAGGGCTATCGACTTATATTTTTTCTGCTCGATTTGTTGGTGCCAAAATTTCAAGACGTTATAATCGAAACTTTGTAAAGTGACTCTTTCAGGCGGAAGCTGTTTGATAATAATTTTATAGACTAAATCTGAAAACTCTTCTACTCTTGGTTGCGAAATATCGTACTCCTTTTCTTCACTCTTTATCTCAATATTATACTTCAAAGGTTTTACTCCTTTGGCTTTCGCATATTTTTCGCTTTCACGAATCATATCTTCGAGCAAAGGCTTATAAGCCGCCATTTTTTGTTGTTCAGGATAATCTTTATTTCCCCTTAGTCCAACATCATATTTTTTGATTTCTCCATAAGTAAGCTGATACAAATTACCTTGATTTTCCTTTGTGATAAATTTGCCACTTGGGTCAGTGGTGCAATTTGGATTGAAAAAAGGGTCGTGCGAAACAACCACTTTTTTATCTTCTGAAATAACAACATCTAACTCTAATGTATGTACGCCTAAATCAATGGCCTTCTTGAAAGCGGGAATTGTATTTTCGGGCATAAGTCCTCTACTACCTCGATGACCTTGTATCTCAAATTCCATAGTTTGAGCAAAAGTTAAGATTGGAAAAATCAAAAACAGTAAAGTTTTCATGTGTTTGCTTCTTAAAATTCTAACGTCGGCATGGCTATGAGCCATGCCGACGCTTTTATGTATTAAACATTCCACCAATAAGTAAACTTCAAGACCAAAGCACGATTGCGTACTTGAAAAGTATCCGAAATATAATTATCCGTATAAACCAAAAACAAATCTGATGCAGGGCTGTATCGCCATTGCAAACGAGTATTTAGATTCATGTTTTTGGTTTGGTTATTAAACTGTAAGAAATTGGTAAAAAACAGTTTATTCGTGAAAGTTACATCAATTTTAGGACCTATTAACCAAAAGTTATATTGTTTATTGGTTAATTCTTTTGGCAAAACGGCTTCATTTTTAAACTCAAGACGGTTGTAATTAGCCGCAACTGCCATGGCCACATAAGGCTGGAAACGATAGCCAATTTCACCATTTAGACGCAGACGTGTGCCATTAGCATAATACCCCCCGTATCGACTCGAAATCAAATAGGTTAATAAAGCTTGTGGCTTTGAGGTATAATCAACCCCAAACGAATTCCATTTGTGTTCGCTTCCTTTTGGCAAAAAGACGCCTGCATAATTAGTTGGGTCAAATTGATTGAGCAAATACACATAATTATGAGCTACCCAAGCCATCAAGGTGCTTGTTTTACGGAAATTGACACGATAAGATAAAAATTTCTCGTTTTCGGTTTCTTTTGAGAAATCACGCAAGAAATAGTGTGTAAACATGGTTGCTGGGCCATGACTTAACACTCGACTTGTAGATTTAGGAAAAAATAAGTAGCCCACTTGTGGATTGAGTTTTCCGTAATCTAAACGAGGAACATACCCTACTTCGGCTGAATAATTCGTTCCCACTTGTTCTAATTGCAAACCTGCTGTCCAACGTTTATTGGTATAAAGAATATTTCCAGCCAAAACACCATCATTGGGTTTCGTGGTTGGTGTAAAAGATTTTAGATAGAGTAGTTTCCCTGTCCAAGCATTGTTTTTTGAAAGAATATTGTATTCAATACCAAGATTTCGGTTATATTCACTAATGTTCTTTGTATCAGTAACTGACTGATAATCAATTGTTTGCTTATTAACAAACATTACTGCAATATTTGAGCGTGCAAAAACCCTACGCTGCAAAGCAATCACACCAAAATTTTGAGCATTCGATATAACATCATTCTTGCCCGTTTGCATATCCATGAAGCCAATTCGCCAATCTTTATTGAGTTTTCCGCTCACTCTCGCACCAAAACGAATTGGAGTATTTAAACCAATACGGCGAGAGAAAAATGGTCGAATTGTCTGATAACCAAAGTTTGAGAATAAATCGCCATTTTCTAAGAAAAACTGACGTTTCTCTGGAAATAATAATTCAAAACGGTCGAGGTTGGTTTGTTGCTGGTCAACTTCTACTTGCGAAAAATCGGGGTTTACTGTTAGGTCAAGATTTATCGAAGAAGTTAAACCTACTTTTGCATCAAAGCCGACGTCACCTCTATAATTGGTTGGAAGTTTCTTTTCTTGGTTTCGAGATACACCACCCAAGATGTATGGAATGATTGAAATATTAGATGAAGCCGTTGGCGGTTCTTCATCCCAAATCAACGATGCAGCATACGCCAACGAGGCCGTAGGAAACTGACGTGGAACAGGAGCCCACGATGATTTTTCGGTAGTTTTTAGGTCTAATCGGCTAAAATTTATTCCCCAACGCTTGATTCCTTTTTTATATCGAAGCGTTTTAAACGGAATAGCACATTCCCAAACCCACTTTTCATCATCATATTTTACTTCTGACACCCATTTGTTTTCCCAAGTCAGACTAATACTACTCCCATTAAACATCAAGCCATCCCATTGAGCCCCCATCGCATTCGCTCCAAACGAAAAACCATTGGTTTGGTCATTGAACGTATCAATAAACAATAAATCATTATCGTTTTTTCCGAAACTGAAATCACGTTTTAACGATTCTACCATATATGGTCCAGGAAGTTTATCGTAATTGATAAAAACCACATAAAGATTTTTATCGTCATAAGTCATTTTCACCTCTGTACGAACTTTGGCGTAGCTTGTATCCATAGGTAAAACCTGATAAAAATCTGTAGCCAGTTGAGCATCTGCCCACGCTCTTTCATCAACAACACCATCAATTTTTAAAGGCGATGTTGCACGGTGAATATGGTATTCTACTTTTTCGTTTTTACTTTGGGCAAAAGAGAAGAGAGAATTGAATAAAAAAAAGGCAATTAATAGGTTTTTGAACATTGTAAGTTTAGAATGTAGTTTTGTCTATAACAAAATTACGTTTTTTCTGTACTTTTTACCTACTAATACGCCCAAATGGCTAAAATTAGCGACAATTTATGTATAAATACAAAAACCAGCTCGTGCAGGAACTGTTTTTTTTGATAGAGCAAAGGCTTTTGCTTATTCGTAATACGAAATTTTTATCTGTTTATACTCCTTCCTGCCAAGTGCAGTCTTTGTTGATAAGGATTTCATAGCCAATTAGTTTGTTAGATTGATTTACCTCGGATTCGTCCTTATAGCACGTGGCGGGTGAGTTTTGGCTGATAAACTCAGGAGCAAATCCACCAAATAGATTCAGTTCATTTAGATAGTAGATTTTCACTTGTTCCGTATTGATAATCTTCTTATTCGTAGCCAGCCACAAGGCTTCTGTCGATTTTGTTGGTAGTGTTGCCTTGCTTCCAAGTATATTGAATGATTTGGATATTGGAGTGTGCCTTCTTGCCAAAAGCGAATCGTCGCACCGTTTATAATTCGTTATTCGTTTATCAATACGCCCCGCAAACTCGAATCTATCAAGCATCCATTCTCTGCGACTTTCTGGAATTTCTTTAATTATTTCAATAATTTTCTTGTAAGTAAACTTTTTTAAACCTTTCTCTTTTTGGCAATATTTCAACGATTCGATTACTATATCTGCTAATTCTTTTCATGTGAAAACGTCCACCCAATCGACCGTTGCAAAGGGTCGAGAATATAATCCATCATTCCGAATCTGATACTTGAAACCTATAGTTTTTTTCTGCAAAGAAAATTACTATGAGCTTAATAATAAAGTAAAGGTCGCATTGCAAATGCCAAACTCGATAAGTCCTGAAAGCATCACAGATGTGGACTAACGGGGAGCCTAAAGCTACTTTGAAAAATACCCCAGATGGGGTATTTACAAAAGGGGATATCTCACATAACTTTGCGTATATAAAATGTAGGTTTTTAAAAAAATGAGGATAATGCGATGTAAATCATTTAAAAACCAATAAAGTATAAGTAGTTTAAATTAAGATTTTACACTTTCTGAAATAGAACTTTTTTGATATAATTTCAACACTTTAAAATCATTATTTATTTGTCATGAAAAATTTATTACTAATACTTCTAACTATTTTGCTTTTTGCAGCTTGTAAAAAAACTGAAGTCTTAGTTCCGACAGTCACTAAATCATCAGAAAAATTAATCTTATCTTATGGATTTTTAAAGATTAATAACCCAAGTTTATCTCAAGATATAACAGGCACAATCAATGGGAGTACAATTACATTGGATGTTCCTGGGGACGTTTTGGTAAAGGATTTTATTGCTACGTTTACTATTTCTAAAAATGCAAAAATTCATATTTCTTCAACTGAACAAATAAGCAGTCAAACGACTAACACTTTTGAGAAGGTGGTTACCTATACGGTGACAGCAGAAAATCAAACAACAGCTAACTATACTGTTCAATTAAATAAAGTCGGATTAATTCCATTAAGTAATATAAACCTGACAACTTCCTACTATATCTACAGTCAAAGGGAAAATTTTTTCTACACCAACATGGGAAATATTTTTGAGTCAATACATGGAGGTTATTTTGTTGATGAATTTGCAGCAAGGTCATTCTATGATTTTGATAAGGATGGAGATTTGGACTTAATTGGTGCTTCTTCTAATTATGAAAGTAATACTGGTCTTCCAATACATTATTACAAAAATACAAATGGTGTGTATAAGAGAGACAATACTGTATTTGAAGGAAGCATACCCACTTACGTACATGCTCGACAATCAATATTGGGAGATTTCGATAAAAATGGTTGGATGGATGTGGTAATTATAGGACATGGCTATGACAAGGCTCCTTTTCCTGGAGAAAAACAAAAAATCCTGTATAATTTTAATGGTAAATTTACTACCAAAGAATTGCCTTTACCAGAATCTTCCAGGTTACCCTTTACTCATTCGGGATGTTCAGGAGATATTGACAATGATGGAGATATAGACTTATTCTTCACAAGTACTATGATATCAATGAGTGGAATTTTTCTAAAAAATGATGGGGCAGGTAACTTTACTTATGATGCCTCCATATTTCCATCTGGTTTAAATGGAAAAAACTACTACACCTCTGTTTTAAATGACCTTAATGCTGATGGATATTTGGATTTAGTTATTTCTGGTCATGACAAAGATCAAAATACGGCACAATATCCCAACATAGCAGCAATGCCAATGATACTTTGGGGAAATGTTTCTGGAAAATATTCCATATCAAATAGTACCATATTACCAGTAATTTCAAACTACGGGGTAAGTAATAATATAAATATCTTTGATTATGACAAAGATGGTAAACTCGACCTATTAATTACTAAAACAGGTGATGGAAGTGCAAATTTACCTTTCTATCAGGGATATTATATTCAGTTGCTAAAGAATAATGGTAATAAAAGCTTTGAGGATGTATCCGTCAATGTTATTGACAAATACAGAAATGATAATCCACCAAAATGGATTATTTGGCTAAGGCCTCAAGATATTGACAATGATGGAGACATTGATTTTACATCAGAGGATAAATTTGATTCACATGTTTGGATTAACAATGGCTCAGTATTTAAAAAAAATTAACTTAGTTTTTATATCTAATGGAAAGATAATGAGCAAAAAGGTGATTAAAAAATATAAAGTTACGCACACAATACTCAAATGGAAATTTTTACATCAATATTAGACAATTGTTATGAAGCACAGATTTCAGGTTTTCGTAATTGTACTTTCAAAAATCTGTAAATAAACTATTTCTAATTTGATATAATGATTGATTAACATAGGTTACCTATCTTGAATTCTCTGGATAACGGTTGCAGAGTTAACTTTGGGTTGGATTCAATGTGTGAAGTTTTTTTGATTTTTAGCCATTTATAAAGTTAATTTAATTCTCAGATTTATTATTCAAATACTTTGCCGTTATATAAGCATTAATGCCTGTTTTTCATGAACGAACGTAGTAATTGTCTTTCCCTAAAATGGATTTGTAACCCTATTTAAAGTTACTCATTTATTGTGGTTCAAAATAGCCGAAGTTTTAATAGCAAAAAAGCGATTATCAGATTTTAGTCTAATAATCGCTTTTGTATTTACAACCCGTAATCTACTTATTGTTGCCCCATTTTCAAACGCATTTCTTTTCTGGCTGTTTTAAACCAAACATACATTACGGTAGGCACAGAAAGATATGTAAAGACCAACATCAATAAAATACCATCATTAATTCCTGTACCAATTACTCCACGCCCTTCGCTCAAATTACTTCCCACCGAAGCACGGCACATCGCACACTGTGCAAAAGTCATTGTTTGACTTAGTAAGAATACTATAAAAAACACTACGATTTTTTTCATAACCTTCTACTTAAAGTTTAAACATAATACGGTCTAATCATCAAATACGCCACCACCCCTGTAATTGAAACATATAACCAAATCGGAAAAGCATATTTAGTGAGTTTTCTATGTAATTCATACTCTCCTACCCAAGCAAAAAAGTATGCTCTCAAGACCAAAGGTAGTACAACCAACGATAATAAAATGTGACTTATCAGGATAAAATAATAGAAATATCGAATAAAACCCTCTCCACCATAACTTGTCGATGGGTTAGTTAGGTGATAAAGAACATAACAAACTAAAAATACTCCTCCCAACAAAAATGCTAAGGTCATTACTTTTCTATGACGCTCAATTTGTTTTTGCTTAATTAGAAACAAACCATAAATCAATGAAATGGAGGTCAATGTGTTTATTCCGCCAATCACATGCGGAAGTGCTTTGGTCCACTCCCCTAAATCAATTTTTTGTCTTATTCCTAACAAAATTGCCACGACCAATGGCACTGCTATCGACACTACATTAATTAATGTCATCGAAGTCTTATCTTGCTTTGCTCTTACTGCTTTCATTTTTACTTGTTTTTAAAGAAAATAATAGATTAGCAATAAAAGATAATCAGAGCGGGTGAACTCACTTTTTTGACTTATAAATCTCGGTCAAAACTTTTATTTCACCTATCAGACGTTCCACATCTGGCGAATACGTCCCGTCATAAATTCCTCTAATATACCCTTCTTTATCTATCAATAGTAACTTCTCAGAATGAATAAATGTTTCATCAATTGATTTGATTTTATTGTCATATTCTGAAGCGTCGGCTACTGGAAGTTTGTAGCCTTTTATGGCAATATCATAAATTGCCTTTTTTTCACCTGTCAGAAAATACCATTTACCGTATTTGGCATCATATTTCTGAGCATATTGTTGCAAAACGCCTGATGAATCATGTTTGGGGTCAACGCTATGCGAAACAATAATAACGTTTGTATCAGCAGAAAAAATACTCTGTACTCTCGACAAACTGTTCGATAACTTCGGACAAATAGTACCACATCTTGTGAAGAAGAAATCAGCTACGTAGATTTTACCTTTTGTTTCTACCGAATTAAATTCTTTTCCCTGCTGGTCAATTAATTTATACGGAGGAATTTGATGAAAAACTGTATCTGCTCCCTTCATCACAACTTGCCCAGCTTCGTCAATTTCGGGCATGAGATAAGGTAATGTATAGTAGTTTTGCCCAAATAGTTTGAGGAAAACAAAAATAAAAGTCGGAACAGCTAATATGGCTATTAGTATTCCGACTTTGAATGATTTATTTTGCATTATTTAATTAAAAAATAACCTCTCGACACCAATATATCCACCTTCTACAATCAATGCAACAATGAGCCATACCACAAATATACATGGTAGAATTACTGTCCAAATCAATGCTTTTACTTCACTTCCTAAGTGCATAAAAATTGCTACAATAAAGTACGCCTTTACTATCGTAAGGATAATAAAGATACCCACTTTTGTCCACTTATATTGGTCTGCATCAATCGTAAATGCGATTAAAAATTCAAGTGCAGTGATGCCTAACAAAATCCAGAATGTTCTCCAAATTTCTTTGGTTTGAGCTGGCAATTTTTCGGTATTTTCAGAGTGCTGAGCCATTGTATAATAATTTTAAACTTTCTAAATTTATTAAAAAAGAGTTTTATTTTCTAAACAAGATAAAAGAACGTAAATACAAACACCCACACTAAATCTACAAAGTGCCAGTATAAACCTACTTTTTCAATCATGTCATAGTGTCCACGCTTTTCATACACGCCATTAGCTGTATTATAAAATATCAAGATATTCAATACTACACCTGAAAATACGTGTGTTCCGTGAAAACCTGTAATAAAGAAGAAGAAATCAGCAAATGCTGGTGGTCCGTATTGATTTTGAACTAAGTTCGCACCAAATACTTTTGCTCCATTAGCCAAAGTTAAACCTTCTTCTGTACCATGAATAAAGTGACCCCACTCCCAAGCTTGTGAACTCAAGAACGCAAAACCACCAAGGATTGTCCAAAGCATATATTTCTCAACATCAGCTTTATCACGACGATGACCAGCCTCAACAGCTAATACCATCGTTACTGAACTCATAATCAAGATAAAAGTCATGATACCTACGAAAACCAGCGGTGCAGAAATTCCATGTAAAAAAGGAACCGCTTCAAAAACCCTTTCAGGTATTGGCCACCAAGTAGTTGAAAATTCAAAGTTTTTGCGTAAACCTTCAAATGTAGGAAAACTATAACGAACTAAACCATAAGAAATCAATAAAGCCGAGAAAGTAAATGTATCGGATAATAAGAATATCCACATCATTAATTTTCCATAGCCAACTTTCATTGGTTGCACGCCACCTTTCCAAATTAAGTGTTCTGCGGTCGTAGAGGTATTTGCACTTGCCATAACTTACAATTGTTAGCGGTTTGCCGCTTTGGTTAACAGTTTCAATTAATTTTGACCCAAAAATAGTCAAAAAGTAAATATTATCTAAAATACAATAAAAATACGAACAAATATAGCCAAAGTATATCTAAGAAATGCCAAGATGTGGCACAAACTTCAACTAAAATCGTGTTCTCAGCATCTAACTTCTTTCTGAATGCCATTAAAAATGTAGCAATCAAAATACCAAGTCCGAGTACCAAGTGAGCCATGTGTAAGCCCGTAAAAATATAAAAGAACGAACCTGAAGGATTTCCTTTTAAGAAAACACCTTGTTGTTGTAAATTTTGCCAACCTAAATACTGCATCGCTAAAAACAACAGTCCTAAAACGGTTGTAATCGCTACAAATGTTTTAAGTTTTGCATTGTCATTACTTTTGGCAGCCTTTAACGAAAGGTGCATAGTTGCACTACTTATTATTAAAACTAAAGTACTTATCCAAAAAATTGTCGGAATCTCAAATTCTGCCCAATTACCCTCTGCTCTTCTTACTAAATAGGCACTCGTTTGAGACGCAAATAGCATCACGATTGTGATAATAAAGAGCCAAATTATAAACTTCCACTTATTTACTGATAATACCTGAGCTGGCTCTTGTACTCCAATAGTGGTAACTGTAGTGGTGTTTTTACTCGATTTATTACTCATAGCGTTTGTCGTTGAATCATTTACTCAAGTAAGATTAAAGTAAATATGAGGTGGTATTATAATTTATCCAGTAAATAAGCGATTTGCACTACTGGTAAATATATAAATGAACCGAACATCAATTGTAAAGCTGCTTTTCTATCAACTTTACGCATTAAATGAAATGTTTGTGCTAAAAACAAGACACCAAACACCATTGCTACTACTGCCGAATTTATACCTGTCATTCCCAAATAAAATGGAGCCCAACAGAGTGGCAATAAAAATAGCGTATAAATCATTATCTGAATAGCCGAATTAAGGTTTTGACCACCGCTTGAAGGTAATAACCTAAATCCTGCCTTAGTATAATCGTCATTCAATACCCAAGCAATTGCCCAAAAATGTGGAAACTGCCAAAAAAACTGTATTGCAAATAAGATACCTGGCTCAAGTCCAAAGTGATTGACAGCTGCTACCCAACCAATCATTGGAGGAAAAGCCCCTGGTAATGCACCTACCGCTACTGCTATTGGCCCAACTCTTTTCAATGGTGTATAAATAAACCCATACAAAACCATTGATAAAAGTGCTAAAAGACCAGCTTTATAATTAAATTCATAGAACAGAATATACATAGCTATAACCGCCATAATCCACCCAAAAACCGCTGCTTCTTTTACCGATAATCTACCACTTGGTAGTGGACGACCCTCTGTTCGAGTCATTAGTTTATCAAGATTTCTTTCTATGATTTGGTTGATTATGTTTGCTGCCGCAGTCGTTGCAAATGCTGCTATCGAAAATAATATAAGCTTTGACCAGACTATCTTATCAGAAGCTAAAGTAAATCCTATTGCGGACGAAAAAACAACAGTCGATGATAATCTAAACTTTGTTAAGTCAAAATAAGCCCTAAACTTCTGTGCGAAAATATTTTCTGACACTATTAGATTCATTTATACTTGTGAAGCATTGCT
>JAIYBU010000034.1 GCA_027488335.1 Cytophagaceae bacterium | reverse complement strand
GTAAAAGATGGATATTATGTAAACTTGGGCATTGGGATTCCTACGTTGGTGGCAAACTATATTCCAGAAGGTATCAATGTTGTCCTTCAATCAGAAAATGGTTTGTTGGGGATTGGACCTTTTCCGACCGAAGATAAAGTTGACCCCGATTTGATTAATGCAGGTAAACAGACCGTAACAGTGCTTGATGGCTCGGCTTTATTTAGTTCGGCCGAAAGTTTTGCGATGATTCGTGGCGGCCACGTTGACTTGACAATTTTGGGTGCAATGGAGGTTTCAGAAAACGGTGACATTGCTAACTGGAAAATTCCAGGAAAAATGGTTAAAGGCATGGGCGGAGCAATGGATTTGGTGGCTTCGGCCGAAAATATCATTGTGGCCATGCAGCACGTCAATAAAGCTGGTGAATCTAAATTATTAAAAACATGTAGCTTACCAATTACAGGTTTACGTTGCGTAAAAAAGATTGTTACCGAATTAGCCGTTTTGGAAGTAATGCCCGAAGGCGGTTTTAAATTGTTGGAAACGGCTCCTGGAGTTTCGGTTGAACAAGTAAAAGCCGCTACCGAAGGAAAACTGATAATTGAAGGGGAAGTACCTGAAATGGAAATATAGACAAGAGATGTTAGATAAAAGACAAGAGATATTAGATAAAAGGGAGGGCATACTTCCAATCTCATGTATTTTATCTCATTTCTCAACAATCTCAATACCCCATTTCGGTCAGTGCAGCACGGGCTTTATTATCAATTGAAGTTTTATATTCATGATTTTTGTAGGCAATGGCTTGTTCAAAATAAGCCTTTGCCTTATTTTTTTGTCCTTTTTGCTGTTGAATATAGCCTAATTGTAAGGCAGCATTAGGTGCAAAACTCCATTCTTGGCCACCCGTAAGGGCAACAGAACGCTCAAAATAACTGGCTGCTTTATCAAACAAATTGAGTTTCTGATAAATTCTTCCTGCTCTATAATTAAACTCCGCTTGGTCTTTTGATTTCGAAAAACTTTTTTCTGATAAAGAAAGTAATGCTTGTTGGGCTTCTTCAAAATATCCACCATCAAAAAGCAATCGCAGTTTTATTAAGATTTTGTCAGGTAAAGCTTTGTTTTTCTGAAAATTCTCATAAAATTTCTGTGCTGCTTTATCAGACTCTGCTATTGTACTTCCTCCGTCGTTTATCTTCGATAAATACAATTTTGCTTTTTTCTCATCACCCATCAACCAACTACACAAAAACAATTTATAATAGGTGTCTTTCAAAAAAGTTTGTCCTTTAAAATTTCGTAGATAAACTTGGTATGCTGCGATGGCTTGTGAATAATTTCCTTTGAAAAGTTGTGTTTCAGCTTTGTATAATTCAATGATTGGAAAATATAAATATACCGCATCTTTGGGGGTTCGTTTCAATAATTCAATGGCTTGTTCGGTTCGGTTATCTTTCAGCGAAATAGCCGTTGCTATCATGTTTATATTCAAATTATCTGACTGACTATCAGCAAGTTGAAGCATTTCTGCATTTTGTTTAGCATCATATTTTAGTACATAGGCCTGAATAAAAGTTGTACAAAATTTGGCTTCCGTTCCCCATGTTTTATCTCTTGCTGCCGAACGAAGTTCGTTCATACCCAATTGAATATTTCCACGAAGTCCGAGTAGTTTTGGAATCCATCTTTGCTTGTCAGGAACAGAACCAATCAATACATGCAAGCATCCAAGCGATTTTAGATTTGGCAAAAAACTTGGGTATAATTTCTGATTTTCTTCCAATAATTTATAGGCTTGAATCACGTTGTAACCAGCCTTTACTTCATGCCCAAATCTTATTTTTATCAATGCCCAATGGAGTTTTATTTCGGCTCTTAGAAAACGATTATACGGCGATTTTGCATCTAACTCTTCAATGGCATCCAAGCGTTCATCTTCTTTAGTCAACCATTTTTCGTACTGTTCTTCATTCTCCGAATTAATCAATT
Source organism: Cytophagaceae bacterium (assembly GCA_027488335.1). GTDB lineage: Bacteria > Bacteroidota > Bacteroidia > Cytophagales > Spirosomataceae > Emticicia. Next base: position 1,909 of record JAIYBU010000034.1, on the reverse strand, counting down.
CGGCCATATCGGCAAAATCTTCTATATAAATTCGGAAGGGATTTTGGGGGGGGGCTTTTGAGAGTAAATCACGTGCCGACTGCACTTTTAGTTTGAAAACCTCAGAATACGCTTTTTGAAGATTGGGAGTAAAATCAAAATCAGCAGCTTTACAGTCAACTGTCAGTATACAGTACGCAATAGTTATACCTATAGCTCTGAAACCTTGCCCTAAAAATAAACGGTAAATTGCCGAGTACAAATTCGTACTCCGTAATTCGTAATTCGTAATTATATAGCTTTTGCGAGACTTCAATGTTTTCTTGATTTTTTAATAGATACGAAGTCGTTTCAACATAAGATTTTATATTCAAACAAAAATAGCCAAGTTTTCAGAATTAACGAAAACTTGGCTACATTATCATCAACTATGGGCTATTCTGCCCATGGAAAAAAACTTATCTTCTAACAATCTCAACGGCATCAACATCAGCCAAAATACGACCGCAATGCTCACACACGATGATTTTCTTTTTATCTTTAATGTCAGCTTGGCGTTGGTGAGGAACAATATTAAAACATCCACCGCAAGCACCACGCTTTACCATTACAACTGCCAAACCATTTTCGGCATTTCCACGAATACGGTTATAGGCATTTACTAAACGTTCTTCTACATTAGCTGCTGCTTTCTCACGGCTTACATTCAATTTTTTCTCGTCTTCTTGGCTTTCTGCCACCAATACATCCAATTCCTTGCGTTTTACTTCAAGGTCTTTTTTGCGGCTGGCCATTGCCGACTCAACATCTGCAATTTCAGTATTTTTATTTTTTACTTTAAATTCAGTTTCACGAGTACGTTTGTCCGATAACTGAATTTCTAATTCTTGCAATTCTAATTCTTTGGCAATCGCATCATATTCACGATTGTTACGAACATTCATTTGTTGGTCTTTGTACTTCTGAATCAACTTTTCGGCTTCTTTCTTACCTGCACGGTAGCCATTTAATTCAACTTCTAAAACTTCGATTTCTTTCTTGAATTTACCAATACGAGTCTCAAAACCAATAACTTCATCTTCCAAATCACGTACTTCGTCTGGTAAATCACCACGTAGTTTTCTCAACTCATCTAATTGCGAGTCGATTGATTGAAGTTTAAGCAGTGTTTCTAATTTTTGTGCAACTGTTAATTCCATAATATCTAAAACTAATTTGGTTATTAGTTATTGGTTAATTGGTTAAGTACGATTTACGAATGACGATTTACGAATGACGATTCAAGAAACTAATTTATGTGTTATCTATCTCAAATTTATCGTTTATCCTCAATTAAATGAATCAAATTTAGAATTTACAAGCAAAATTTAATCCAAAATATAGCCATCTTTGGAAACCAATAACAAGTAACCGTTAACCAGTATCTATTTTTAATAATAATAATTGATTGGATTTGTTGGGATTTCCGACAAATGGACTGCAAAGTTAGTGAATTTTTTACAAATATAATCTTTCAATAACTCTTTTGTGTATTGTTCTGACTCATAATGTCCGATATCGGCAATAATAATGCGATTATCGGCATCAAAAAACTCATGATATTTATAATCGGCCGTTATAAAGATGTCTGCCAACTGGCCAATGGCATCGCCCAGCAAAAAACCACCCGAACCTCCACAAACTGCCACTTTACGAATATGCTTACCCAAAAGTTTCGTATGACGAATAACCGATACCCCCATTTTTTGTTTTAAATAAGCCAAGAAGTCTTGCTCCGATATTTCATCGGAAAGTTCACCGATTATCCCCGAACCGACTTCTGAATTTTGATTTTCGAGCATAATTATGTCGTGGGCCACTTCTTCGTATACATGCGTGCGATGCATGGCCGCCAAAATTTGATTTTTGAGATAAGCAGGAAAAATGACCT
>JAIYBU010000005.1 GCA_027488335.1 Cytophagaceae bacterium | reverse complement strand
ATCACAGATTTGATTTTACCACTTCGTGTATCGGAAGCTGACGAAAAAGTTGGCTTGGATATTTCTCAACACGATGAATCGTTGGTAGAAGCGTAAAATATTTATATTTTTGTGACAAAATCACAATTGCGGTTCAAACCGTACTTTTATTGTGGTTTTGTTGTACTCCATAAGTCAAAATGCCCGCCAGCTGGTGGGCATTTTCTTTTTTCGAACAAACTGAGCAATTTTTTAAAAATGTACTGCAATCAAAGCCAAAATAGCAGGTACAGCTTGTACATAAAATATTCTTTTTCCAGCCGTTAAGCCGCCATAAATCCCTGCAATGATTACACAGCTAAGAAAAAATACTGCCACATAAAGCGACCAAGCATGATTTTCGATGAGTAATGACCAAACTAATCCAGCCGCTAAAAATCCATTATAAAGCCCTTGATTAGCTGCAAGAGCTTTGGTTGGTTCAAAAAGTTCTTTGTTGAGACTTTTAAACACCTTAGGGGCTTTTGTTGTCCAAGCAAACATTTCAAGCCAAAGAATGTAACAATGCTCGATGGCCACCAAGGCTATTAATATTTTTGCAATAATTTCCATAAAAGAGACATGTTTAGGTAAAATAAAAAAATCGACCCGAAAGAGTCGATTTTTTGTGATTTTATCAACTATTTGTTAAAATAAATAGTTTAAATCTATCAGTGAACAAGCATATTGCCTGACTGTTTATGGACTATTCTAAATCATTCACCCGCATTGCGAAGACCAACTCTTGGTAAAACTGGCAAGCCTTCATTTCCATCTTCGCTGACTGATTGTACAGCGAAAAAATAATTATCTTTTGAATAAGGAAGCGAAATTTTTAGGTTTGTCGTGAAAAACTTTTTCTGCCAGTAGGGCATTGCAGTTTCACGCATCAATACATAATATCCTTTTACTTTGCCAGATTTGGGAGCTTTCCAGTTTAAATTGGTAGAATTCCCCAGTCCTCTAACATCTAAGACTACATCTTGTGGCATCGAAGGTGATTTGGCAAGATTAGCTAAAGATGCAAGATTAACACAAGTGTTTTTACGAAGGTATTCAAAATCCATAAATTTTATTAAATCGCCATATTCAACACCCTTTTCAACTCTTAGGTCTTGGTGTTGATGCAAAAAGTTTTCATTCATTTCCGAAAGACGAACTGCCGCAAAACCACGATTGACGAATGGTGTGTGGTCGCCACCACGTAAAAAACGGTCGTTTCTATAAATCATTACAATTTCGAGGTTATCTACGTAACGTTCGCCTGTTTCCTTTACATATCGAGCTAATTGACGTGCTTTTCCATCATTTTCTACGCCATATTGACGAATTGCACCTACTTTTTTATCCATTTCAAAAGCAGGTAAACCTTCACTAAAAATTCTTAATCGTGTATTATCAATGATATTTGTTTCGTTAGAATTATTCGACCCCATGATGTCATTATTCAATAGAGCCTCCAAATTCCAATTTTGTTTCAAGGCTTTTTCTGCCAAATAATTTGCTCCGAGCAAGCCTTGTTCTTCGCCACTGACCACTACAAAAATAATCGTTGCAGGAAATTTAGATTTTGCCATAACTCGTGCCAATTCAATCACTGCAACCGTTCCACTTCCATCATCGTTTGCCCCTGGAGCATCTGACTCACGGTTCATTACATCGGTTACTCGACTGTCTATGTGTCCACTCACCATAAAAACTCGGTCATCGTTTGGGTCTGTGCCTTTAAGTGTTGCCATTACATTAGCCATTAAAATGGCTTTATCTACACGCTTACCATCGGGTTGAAGTGTGAAAGTGTCGAGAACTGCCGTCATTCTGCCTTCTGAAGTTTTGGCAAATTCTTGAAATTTACTCAACACCCAAAGTCGAGATGCACCAATGCCACGTTTTGAATCCGTTGTTGTTGAAAGCGTACTACGCGTGCCAAAGGAGACAAGTTTTTCGTCAAACTTTTTTAAACTATCACTTGAAATTTGACTCACGAGTGCCTCAATTTGAGGGTCACGATTGATTATTTTTTGAGAGAAAGAATGAAAAGAAATGAAACTGTAAAAAACAATAAAATAGATTTTTTTCATAAATGATGAAGGTTAAGATGTTTCAACAAAAATACTGAAAAAGGCATTTAGAGCCTTATTAACACTACAATTTGGAGACGATATTGTTATAAATTACGATGAAATTTGAAGTTTTTTTGCTCAGAAATCTAAGTGAAGTTCATTCATGCACTTAAAATGCCCTTTTGGACATTCACTATAGCCAATTTTTGAGCAAGGGCGACATGAAAGCTCTTTGTTTTCGATGATTTTAAATTCTGTCAAATAGGGATACATTCCGAATTCAGGAACGGTGTTTCCCCAAATCGAAATCACTTTTTTCTTGAGTGCAGAGGCAATGTGCATTAAGCCAGTATCGTGTGTAATGATATAATCGGCTTGCTGAACGAGCGAGGCAGATTGATTAAGATTATATTTTCCACAAGCATTTATTATTTTATCGCCAAGTGTTTTTTCAATTTCATTAGCTGCTGGGCTATCTTCTTTACCGCCCAAAAGCATGACTTTATTATTGATTTTCTGACAAACTTCAATAATTCTTTCGGTTGGAAGTTTTTTTGTAAAATGCTGACCACCAATGGCAAAGGCCACGTAAGATTCGTTTATTGGTACTTGGTCTTTTTCGGGAATAAAATAATCCAACCCTTTCTGGTCGTTCTTTATACCCAGACTTTTAACTGTGTTTAAATATCGGTCAACGATATGAACATTAGGCATTTGATGGATTTTGAGATTCACCAAAAGCCATTTTTTGAAATTGAGTTTATCGAAACTAAACGTTTTTTTACCAAGTCTAAATTTTATAATTGAAGTCCTAAGATTGTTGTGTAAATCTATTATATATTCATAGTTTTCTGATTGTAAGGTTTTTATGAACGGATTGAGCGACTTTTCTAATAAATGATATTTATCAATGTAAGGATTGTTTTCGACTAATACTTTAAATTGTTTTTTTGTGGCAAAATGTACCTCGGCATCGGGATATTGTGTTTTTATACACCGAATTACGGGCGTAGTCAATACAATATCACCAATGGATGAAAATCTTAAAATTAGAAACTTAGTTTTTTTCATTTTTTGTAGCTTACAGGTACAATTTCGCCATTTATTTTGGTGTATTTCCAACGCTTATGCGACCAAAACCATATTGATGGATTAGCCTTAATGTCTCGTTCGAGTTTTCGAGCGTGAATTTCCAATAATTCACCTTCGGGCAAAGCATTTGGGGTTTTGGTTATTAATTCTACATTTACTTTGTATTTTCCTCGTGCGTATCGGTCAATGCACATATAAACTACGGGCATATCGTATTGACGTGCAAATCGGTCAATTCCTGTAAAAAAACCCGTTTCTTGATTCAAAAATGTTGTCCAATACGAACGCTCTGGTGGAGGCGATTGGTCATTAACCAAAAAGAAGGCATAATTGAAGTTTTCAGTTATAGCAATTTCTTTGGAGGCATTTGCCATCGAAACCATAATACTACCGTATCTTTCTCGGAAATTTTTAAAGAAATCATCAAAGTATACATTGTTGAGGGGGCGATAAACCGCTTTTACTCGGTATTTTATCAAGAAAGAAAGAGCTAAATTGGCTAATTCATGATTGCCAAAATGCCCTGCCGTAACAATAATGTTGCGTTTTTCTGCCAGTAGTTCATCAAGAATTTCATCGTTTTCGATACTCCAACGTTTCTTTAATTCATTTTGACTTATGGTTACACATTTAAGCATTTCCAAAAAGAAATCTACAATATATTTATAAAAATCTTTTTCGATTTTTAATAATTCATCACTTGATTTTTCGGGAAAGCTACGTTGTAAATTTTGACGAACAACTTTTTTTCTATAGCCAATTCCATAATAAACAACTAAGTATAAAAAATCT
>JAIYBU010000215.1 GCA_027488335.1 Cytophagaceae bacterium | reverse complement strand
CCGTTCGTTGGAAACCACCTTGTTTGGTAGCCATGAAATCGTCCATATATTTCAAAAAATCAAGGTTAGTGTAGTCATGTAGATAGCCGTTGGTGATGTATAAATCTTTCCAACCATCATTATCGTAATCGGCAAAAAGTGCAGCCCAACTCCAGTCGGTATTCGATATTCCTGAAACTTGTCCAATTTCGCTAAAAGTACCATTCCCGTTGTTGAGTTGGAGCATATTTCGCATGTATTGGTAATGAAAACCTGAGCGAACGCCCAAATCAAATTTGTCATAATTATCAGGGGCCATTAATAGTTTCTGACGACGATTATCTTCGGGAAGCATATCAAGCGTGAAAATATCGGGTAATTGGTCATTGTTAATATCGGCTACATCGTTTCCCATCGAAAAATTGGAAGTATGTCCGATTTGTTCGTTGCTTACTTCTCTAAATCCTCCTTTTTGATTGTTTATATATAGGCGGTCAGGCACGGCATAATCATTACTTACATAAATGTCTGGCCATCCATCTTGGTTAATATCGGCAATGCCTGCTCCTAAACCATAAGATAGTGCCGAACTTTGAATGCCCGCTTGACGGGTAATATCTTTGAAAAAACCTTTGTCGTTTTTATAAAACCTCGAACCACTTATGGCATCATCAACTTTGGTGAGAGCGGCTGTGCGAGCTTCATCAAGAACTGGGAGAGATTTTATGTTATGATTGAGTAAGAACATATCTAAATCCCCATCTTTATCGGCATCAAAAAAATAGGCGTTTGTGCTTGAGGCAGGGCTATCAAGTCCAAACTTAGCTGCTTGTTCTATAAAAATTGGAACTCCGTTGGCATCATTACCTTGATTGATGAAGAGTTCGTTGGTTTTCTTTTCGGGTTGCAGATTCCCCGAATGGCAAACATAAATATCGAGTTTTCCATCAGCATTAATATCAACCATTGTTGTGCCTGTTTTCCACGGGCCTTCTCGACCTGCTACTCCTGCTTGGGCAGTAATATCTTGAAATTGCATTTTACCCTTATTCAGATACAATTTGTTTTGCTGCATATTGCTCGTAAAATAGAGGTCTTCGAGTCCATCGCCATTTACATCGCCAACGGCTACTCCGCCACCATTATAGAAATATTCATACATCAAAACATTGGTATTGAGACCTTCGTTGATGATATTTTGAAAATCAACGTTGGTTTTATCAGGAAATAGCAACGTAAATATAGGAGCATGTTTATCTTCTTCATCCGTTGGATTTTCCTCAGAAGAAGATTTGTTGCAAGAGGTAAGAAATAGGCTTATAAATAGTAGATATACAACAGTAGAAATTTTCATTTTAGGTCTTGTATCTCCATGAGGAGAAAAACATGTAAGGTTGTTATTTTAAAACAAATATACAAAGTTGCGTTGTGATAGAAACATGTAATTTGAAAATAAAAAAAGGGTAGCCAAAAGTCTTTACACTTCTGACTACCCTTTTTCTATAAAAAGATATTAGTATCCAGGATTCTGAATTAATTTACTATTACGGTTAATTTCATCACGAAGAATCGGTAGGAAGTAAATCTTATCATCCCAGTTACGATTTTCTTTACCTGGGTCAATTTTTCCAACAGTAAATGAGTAATCATAATTAGTTGGGTCATACTTATAGATAGAAACATTCTTACCTGGTTTCAATGTGCCTTTAACCACAATGATACTGGCTTTGCGACCAAGAGTTGTTGGAGCAATCATCCAACGGCGTGCATCATGATAACGTTGTTCTTCGAATACCATTTCGACACGACGTTCGTTACGATAACGTTGGCGTAAAGCATCTCCACTTTCAGTAATTGCTGGCATACCTGCACGGAAGCGAATCTGGTTTAACCATTTCTTAGCCTCAACGTCTTCACCCAGTTCAATACAAGCTTCAACGTAATTGAAGATTGCTTCAGTGTAACGTAAGAATGGCCAAGGAATTTGTTGCCAAGAGTTTTGGTCAACTAAACCTGGATTTGGGTCTGTGAATTTACGCATATAATAGCCAGTATAGCTACCGTTCCAGTCTTCGATGCTACTTTTACGAGTATCTAATCCAAAAGCTACTTTTTTAACACCACCTGAAACAACTTCGTATTCACCTGTTTGGATTTGGTTGGCAGGGTCAAGTGGAGCAGCACTTGCTGAGCGTGGTTTCCAAGGTGAACCTTCATATAAAATAGTTGATTTTAGACGAGGGTCACGGTTGTCGTAAGGTGACTTTGCATGCTCTGGATTGTTCCAATCAAATCTTGTTCCGTCCATCATCTCATAATCATCAATCAATTCTTGGATTGGCGTATTCCCAGCCCAGTTGTTGTATCCATTAGGTCCGTTAAATAGACCTACACGTCCACCATCTTCATTTTTACTTTGAATAAAGTAACGGCCGAATATGATTTCGTTTTGACCTCCATTTCTTGCTAATGACTGATTCATGTAGTTGGTTGACGCTTGGTCTGCCGTAACAGGAGCAGTAAGACCCAATTGGAAGCCAAAACCTGGTAAATCTAACACTGCTTTTGCGGCAGCTTTAGCTTTTTGCCAACGCTCAGTGCGGCTACCGCTCACAAAACCCATTAATTCTGGTTTTCCAAAAGCAGCCATTGCTTTAGATTTGGCTTTTGCAGTTGGTACATCATACAAATCGCTGGCAGCATAAATTAACATACGTGATTTTAATGCCAAGGCAGAAGCTTTTGTTGCACGACCTTTTTGGAGTGATTTACCATCAAGTAAAGCTGCAGCTTCGTCGAGGTCTTTTACGATAAAGTTTAAACACTCTTCAAAAGTATTACGAGCAGTTAAGAAATCTGTATCTGTTAAAGCAAATGCTTTATCAACGATTGGCACACCACCATAATAGCGAACTAATTGATGATAAAAATAAGCTCTCATAAACTTAGCTTCACCCTTCAATCTTTCTACGATATTATTTGTGTTCGGAAATTGTGGTTTCTCCAAATTTTTTAGGGCAAGATTACAAGCTCTGATACGAGAATACATATTTACCCAGCTTAAAGTACCATTTATCCAACCTGGGTCAGCAGGATTCGTTCTTCCTTCGGTAATGGTCGTGATACCTCTACCTGGGTGAGTAAAGATTGCCTCGTCAGTTAATGATGCAAGCATTTGCTCATTAAAACCGCCAACACCTAAACCACCATAAATTTCACTTACAAAAGCTTCTGCTAAAGAGGCATCTCCCCAAACAACGTTTTCAGATAATTGGTCGAGTGGTTTGGTATCAACAAAGTCATCGTTACAACTAATCGTAAAAAACGAAACTGCAAAGAATGACAAAATTATTTTTTTATACATTTTCATTTTTATATTAATTAAAATTTAACGTTTAAGCCTAAATTCAAAACACGTGATTGTGGGTAGTATTGGCCAGTTGTACTTGCTGTTTCTGGGTCAAATACTTTTAATTTATCAATCGTGAATAAGTTTACACCGCTTGTATAAATTCTCATGCTACTAAAACCAATTTTCTTTCCGATAGTTTCTGGAATTGTGTAGCCTAATTCGAAGTTTTTCAAACGTATATAATCTGAACTTCTTAACCAATATGTGTTATTGCTTGAGAAATATTGGTCAGAGCGGTTCGCAATACGTGGGTGAACATCGCTTGGATTATCAATTGTCCAACGATTTTGATAAATATCAAGTAAGTAATTACCAATATTACCCATTTCACCAGCACTTACGTATTGTTTAGCACCAGCTGCACCTTGAATCAAAATTGTTAAGTCAAAGTTTTTATACTGTCCACCTAAGTTAATACCACCTTGGAACATCGGAAGTGTTGTATAATCAGTTCTTACCATATCGTCTGGTGTAATTTTACCATCGCCATTGTAATCTTTGTACTTCATATCTCCAGGGCGAAGTTCTTTTACGATAGCTGAGTAGTCAATACCACGAGCATCAATAGCCGCTTGGTCTTTAAATACACCATCATAGATATAAGCCATGAACGTATTCATCGGACGACCAGTAGTTTTTTGCCATTCAGGAGCTCCAGGAGCTTCATCCCAGAAATCAATTCTGTTTTTAGCATAACCACCATTTACACTGATATTATACTTGAAGTCGCCAGTTTGTCCACGATAGCCAACGTTGAAATCAAAACCACGGTTTGAAACTTCACCAATGTTTTGTGCTGGAAGTGTAATACCTGTTGATTGAGGCACAGAAGCATTTTTGAACCAAAGGATTTTTGAACGCTTATTATAGAAATAATCGAATTCAAAGCTAATTTTTCCATTGAATAACTGCCCTTCTAAACCAATGTTTGAGTTAGAGGCCACTTCCCAAGTAATATTTTCATTAGGGAGACGTGTTTCAAACAATGTTTTTTGTTCTGCATCACCCAATATATAGCTACGGAAACCATAAGTAGACAAATACTGATAAGTAGCAGGAGTTGAAGAGTTAGGTAAGTTTACTTGGTCGTTTCCTAACTGTCCCCACGAACCTCTCAATTTCAAGAAACTTATAAATGGAAGTTGTTTCATGAACTTTTCTTCTGAAAGAACCCAACCAGCCATCACACCTGGGAAGAAACCATAACGTGTTGCTTTAGGGAAACGGTCAGAACCGTCATATCTCCACAAAAACTCAGCTAAATATTTCTCTTTGAAGTTATAAGCTACACGACCAAAATAGTTGATACGAGCAGTTTCATAACCACCACCACCGTTATTTCTTTCTAAGTCACCACCCGCAAACATTTGGTCGAGTGCAGGAGAAATAAAATAGCGACGGTAAGCATTAAAGTTATTTCCTTTGATAGTTTCAGTGTTAGTACCTGCCAAAACTGTAAGCCCATGACTTCCGAATGTACGCTCATAAGTAGCAACATTACCCAATAAGATATTTAATTGGTCATCATAAGATTGAGTTAAGTTTGGTTCAGCAGGTCCACGCTTACTCGCTACTAATTTAGGAGTTGTACCATCTGCTTCAAATCCAGAGCCTTGTTGATACAAAGTCCATGGAATTTGCCATAATTTTCTTGTTCCAAGTCTTTTATCAATAGCAGCAGTTGCCGTAAATTTCAAGCCCTTTACCCACGGAATTTGAATGTCAAGAGCTCCGTTAGTTTGAAAATAATCTTGTCTCTGGCGGTCATAACCTGATAAGTCGGTTGTAATGACAACTGGGTTTTCACCGTTTTCGATATCAGGACCAGGAAGACCATTTGGCCAGTAGGCTTGTTGTTGTGGTTTTCCACGCATTTGCATTCTGAAGATAGCACTTGCCGAACGAGTAGGGTAGTTACGAGCTTCTTCACGTGCTAAAACGCCTACATTCAAATTAATGTATTTATTAATTTTAGCATCTAAATTCAAGCGAATATCATATTGCTGATAAGCTGTTGCTGAATTTTTATAAAAACCATCTTGATTTTGGTATCCGATTGATGTTAAATACTTTACGTTTTCAGTACCACCCGAAATCTGCAAATTATGTTGCGTTTGTGGAGACCAAGGCTTTAATGTTGCTTTGTACCAATCTGTATTTGGGTACAACCATGGGTCAGAGCCATCAGAATATTTCTGAATATCAGTTGGTGAAAATGGTGCTTTTCTGATAGTTCCATTTGGACGAGTAAACGAACCCGTTGATTTATATGCAGCATTGGCACCAGCCCACTCGCTCACAGGTAAACCATAAATGTCAAGGTCATTCAGCATACTTACATACTGAGCAGCATTGGCTAATTTAGGGATTACAGTTGGTTGTGAAAAACCTTGGTTGGCCGAGTATGATACTTGTGGTTTACCAGTTTTTCCACGTTTAGTTGTAATCAAAATTACACCATTAGCTGCACGTGAACCATAAATAGCTGCAGAAGCATCTTTCAAGACTGACACGCTTTCAATGTCATTAGGATTGATACGGTCTAAACCTCCCGCACGATTTGGGATACCATCAACTACAATAAGGGCGTCACCGTTATTGAGTGTATTTGACCCACGAATACGAATGGCAGAACCATCTGCACCTGGCTCACCACTACGGTTAACCGCCACAACACCTGCCATACGACCCGCAATCGAGTTACTCAAGTTTACGGTTGGTGATTTGATTAGCTCTGACCCTTTTACAGAGGCAACTGAACCCGTAATGGTTTCTTTTTTCTGAACACCATAACCTACTACAACCACTTCTCCAAGCGTCTTTGTGTCGGTCATCATACCTACATTGATTGTTGCACGGTTTCCTACCACAATTTCTTGTGGCTCATAGCCGACGATACTAAATACCAACACTGCCTTGTTGTCGGTTACAGCAATTGAATACTCACCATTGGCATCGGTTGTTGTTCCTTTTTGTGTGCCTTTGATGAGGATGCTTACCCCAGGAAGAGCATCTCCTTTTTCACCATCGGTTACTTTTCCCGAAACTTTTTGCTCAAGGAATTTTCCTGAACCAGCTTTGGCAAAAGCATTCGGAACAGATAATACTCCTACTGCTCCGAGAAGTAGTACTACTAATGCCCGCAGAGTAAATTTTTTCATAGATTTTTTTGATTAAGGTTAATATACATACTACTAAGGTTAAAATTCGATTAAAATTAATTTTTTTTTTATAAGTAGGTTGCAATAATTAACTTTAATAAAATTAAGAAAAGGAGAAGGGGAGTGTTTTTTTGTGAAAATAAGGCATTAATCTTGTTATTTTTAAATTGCAATCGTTTGCACAAAATTTTATTATTTGAATATTTTTTTATACTATTTTAATAAATAAATATGGAAGGGAGTTAGCTCTTATAAGCTAATTTTTAGTTAAATTATTGGATTATTGAAGAAAAACATTTTACTATATGGTCAATTTTGAAATGAATTTTAGTAGCTTTGGGACTTTTGGTAGGAGGCATATATTTCCTTGATATTTACTTCCCTAACTTAACTCATAACAACTTGCTTTTATGCAAAGACATCAAGCCACCATCAAAGAAATTGCTCGAAAATTAGGCGTTTCAATTTCGACCGTTTCAAGAGCGTTACAAAACAATACTCGTATAGGTTTACGCACCCGAGAAAGGGTTTGGGAGTTGGCAAAATCAATGCACTATGTACCAAATCCAGCTGCTATTTTTCTAAAAAAAAATCGTACTTACACAATCGGTGTTTTACTACCTTATTTGCAGGAAGAGTTTTTTTCGATGGCTATTTCGGGCATCGAAGATGTTGCTCTGGAGAAAGGCTATAATGTGGTTTTGAGCCAATCGCGTGATAAATTTGAGCGAGAAGAAAAAGCTCTAAAGTCGTTTTTGAGTAGTAGGGTCGATGGTGTAATTGCGTCAGTCGCTGCCGAAACTAATAATTATAGTCATTTCAAAGAGATTGAACATTTTGGTACACCATTAGTGTTTTTTGACCGTGTGCCTCGAAACCTTGAAGCCAACAAAGTTCGTTGTAGCATTACCGACGGAGCTTTTGAAGCCATTGAGTATCTAATAACTAAAGGTGTTAAATGTATTGCTCTGATGAACGGACCATCCAACTTAGAGGTTTGTGATGAACGATTAAATGGGTATCTGACTGCTATCAAAAAATTTAATCTTGACACTTCTCCTAAATACATTAAATCAACCAATTTATCGAAAGAAGATACGATTCTAAAGATGGAGGAGCTTTTGGCTTTGCCAGACCCACCCGAAGCTATTCTGACTTTCAATGATTATTTGGCACTTTATGCCATGCAGGTATGTAAGCAAAAGGGACTTATTCCGAATAAAGATATATTATTTGTGAGCTTCGCTAACTTACCAATGACATTTTATTTAGATAATCCGCCTTTGGCTTCGGTTGAGCAATTTGCCTATAATATGGGCGTTACCGCTGCCAAAATGCTCATAAATATTATCGAAAATCCTACGGATACTATACCCCCTTATGAAGAAGTTTTAATGGCGACAAAGCTGATTGTCCATTAAAAAAGGTTGAGTATTGAATCTCAACCTTCTGAGGATATATCATTAAAATAGTCTCAGTTCTCTATCAGAACGTCAGAGGCTTCTTGAATAAGCTTTACTTCGCTATCAAATAAAGAGATTGGCTCATATTGCTGCTCAGTTATCTCAAAGAAACGTTGATGAATATCAAACGCTGGTTCTTCTGATGTAAGTGAACAAACAACTCTTTTGTAAGTTCCGTCTTCTTGAAGTTCATAAGCATTTACATTATCTCGGAGGTTATAATCAAGAATGTGCATTACTTGGCGTTTTATATCTTCATCAACAATTTCAAAGAGCGATTCAATTCTTTTATCAAAACTTCGTACCATGATATCGGCACTTCCACCATATAATCTTGGTTGATTGTTGTTGTGGAAATAAAAAATTCGAGCGTGTTCGAGGAAAAGTCCCACAATTGAACGTACCGTGATATTTTCACTCAAACCTTTACGTCCAGGGCGTAAACAGCAAATTCCTCGCACAATGAGCTTGATTTTTACACCTGCTTGCGAAGCCTTATATAATTCATTTATCACGAATTGGTCTTCAAGGGAATTAAGTTTGATACAAATTCCACTTGGTAGGTTATTTTGAGCATTGGTGGCTTCATTTTGTATCATTTCAATAAGCTTATTACGCATATCACGGGGCGAAGTAATCAAATTATGATAGTCGGCTGGTTGAGAATGTCCCGTAATTACGTTGAAAAACTCCGAAATATCCTTCGTATAAGTCGGATTACTCGTTAGCAAGCCAATATCAGTATAAAGTCGTGCGGTATCTTCATTATAGTTGCCACTGGCTAAGTGGGCATATTGTGTAACTTTATTGCCTTCTTTTCTTACAATCAGCATGAGTTTAGTATGAGTTTTATACCAACCAATGCCATATATTACGAAACAACCTGCACGTTGAAGTCGGTCGGCTTCACGGATATTATTTTCTTCATCGAAACGGGCTTTTATTTCGAACAAAACCGATACGTGTTTGCCATTTTCAGCGGCTTTCAAGAGGGCTTGTGTCACACGAGATTTCTTTGCTAAACGATAAATAGTTAGCTTAATTGCCAATACATCGGGGTCTTCGGCAGCTTTCTCAATGAGTTGTAAAACTGGTTCAAAGTTATTGTAGGGGTGGTGTAGCAACAAATCTTTTTCACGAATTACCTCAAAAATATCAGCGTTTTTATCTCTCAATCTTGGATGAGTGATGGGCGGATGAACAGGCTTGATGTCTTCTTGAAATTCGGGGTGACGAATAAGTTGCCACAAACACGTATAATCAATAAGATACTCATCAAAAAAGATATTGTACTTGTCAATCTCAAAGCGTTTTTGGAGCATCGTGAGCATCCATTCGTTTGGATTTGGTTCAATTTCCATGTGAACAACACGACCTAATCGACGACTTTTGATTTTTTGTTTGATTTCATCTACAAAATCTGCCTCAATATCATCTGATTCCTCAAGCGTAAAATCGCCATTTCTAACGATGCGGAAAAGATTAACCGACTGAATTTCGATGTTTCGGTAAAGTTTCTTAATCTCGTGTCGAACAATTTCTTCGATGGGTAAAAATAAAAGTTCTTCACCACGCTCAATTGTAAAAAATCTTGGAAGATTACCAGGTATTTGTACAAACGAAAGCTTTTTATTTTCGCTATCGTCAGGAAAAAGTGTTGAGCGGTTTGCATCGGTCACAACTCCGAAAATCAAGGTTTTGGCAATCAATACCGGGAAAGCATGTGTATGGTCGAACAGCATCGGCGTAAGCATCGGATAAATAGTATTATCGAAATACGCAATAGCTTCTTCTAATTCGGAGTGAGAAAGTTCGTTGATTTTTATAATTTTGAACTTATAATCAGAAAAAAGTGGAGTGAGTTCTTCCTTAAAAATTCGGTCTTGTTCTTGACAAAATTGTTTTACTGAAAGCATAAGGGCTTTTCGGAAAGGAATTTCACGCAATCCTGAATAATCAATACGCTCTTTGTTGAAATCAAGATAATTATAAAGACTTCCCAATCGAACTGTGAAGAACTCATCGAGATTTGAGGCCGTGATGGCTAAAAACTTTAATCGCTCAAAGAGATTGAGGTCTTTTTCACGGGTTTGGTCAAGTACTCGTTCGTTGAATTTTAGCCAACTTAAATCACGGCTTAGATAATTCGATTGCTCAATACTATCAGCATAGCGGTTAATTTTAGAGTCTTCGGCAATCCCTTTAGATTCGCTTGATTTAGTGCTGGGTACTAATCCGTTTAAAAAAGAAAAAAGGCTACTTTTCGAGCCTTTTTCATTATGGGTATTTTTTATGTTTTCTTCCATCGTTCGACAACAAAATGTGTTCTGCGAAATAAGTCAAAAATGGCGTAAAATTCAAGGACTTAATAATAATTTAACGTAGAATACCTGTATTCTATTGCTATTTTAAGTTTGCATAACATTAATTCTCACTCGCAAGTCGAATAAGATGTCTTGCTATCAATCAAAGCTGTATTGCTTGTAAAAAGTGGCTGAATTTTCTTCGGAATCGTAATCTTGCTAATGTTATTTGACGCACAACTGAGCTTCAATATTTCAGTATTACCACATAAATCAAGTGTTGTTAGTGTATTACTTGATACATCCAAAATGCGTAATTTAGTATTTTTACTCAAATCAATCGTGGATAACTTATTACTATCGCATTTCAATTCGGAAAGAGCTGGATTATTGATTAAATGAAGACTTTTAAGCTGATTATTTGATAAATAAAGTATTGAAAGTTTTGTTGCGGCATCAACGGATACCGTCACTAACAAATTATTACTGGCATTGAGAGCGTATAATTGTTTGCTCAAAATACTTAAATCTTTTAGTTGATTATTGACACAATTGAATGCCACCAAGTTGAGATTTCGGCTTAAATCTATATTTGTGAGAAGATTTGAAGTACAATCAAGTGATTCTAAGAAACTATTCTGACTTACATCAAGATGATTAATTTGGTTGAATGAGCAGTCTAAATAAGTGAGCGATTTGAAACCTTCGATACCAACCAATGACTTGATTTGGAGGTTTGGAATACTTAGTATCTTAACATTCTCCGCATCAGAACGTTTGATTTGTCCGTTTATGGTACTATCAGAATCAATTTTTTGGGCAATTAGGGCTTTTTCAAAATTGCTGTCTTGTATAAGAATAATATTAGGGTCGATTTCGATGGTACGGGAGCTGCAAGCAACTACAAATACACCCGCTACTAAACAAGAATAAAAATATTTTTTCATCTTTTTATGTTTTAATTGCAGCCATTTATCTTGGCTTCAAATGTGGAACCACTATTTGGTGTAATTGTAAGGCCAGGTAGCAAAGTAATCGAAGTAGCAGTATTAATTTGTACCTTAACTTTGTTGCTGCCCGTAGGATTTATTTTATTACTTAATTTAACTGCCTCATAATTATAATATTGATACGACCCATTGGAAAGGTCATTTAATGGTGAAGTGAGATTTAGTACGGTGGTGGCACATTTATAGATAGTTAGTTTAAGTTGTGCTGTATTTGAAACGTATTTAGCCGAGTTTTGGAAAGTATAGTTCAAAGTAACTGTACCCACAAAATTAGTGGCTGGTTTAAACCATATAAGCCCTGTACTATCAACCGAAAAAGTGCCATTAGGAGTTGTAAGACTCTTTTGGATTCCTGCAAGATTTATATCAATATCAAAAGTAGCATTATTGAATGCGACTTTGGGTAAATCGTTGGCTTTGATGTTGCAAGCGATGGAATCTCTGTATAGTAAAACGAGGGAGTCTGGGTTAGCAATTGGTAGTAAATTTGGATTATAGCCATCCAACGAAAGCCTCCACATAGCACCTGTAAAACCTGTATTACTGTTTGACCCCACGCCATAGCCACTAAACATATAAGTATGTGAGCCTGTCGTAAGGTGGTCAAGGGTATTGACAGATGCACCTGGGATATTGGTAGAGTTTTCGATACGAAGCCCCGCTGAAACTGGAACTTTATTTATCAATGAGCTATCAATATTGACGGCTTCCCAAGCACCATTTGTTGGGTTTATCCGCCACGTATCTCTCAAAAAATACGTGTATTGTCGTAGTCCCCCACTCATATACAATTTATTATCGTTGCCTACCCAGCAGTAAGGTGCATTTCTTGAACCTGGGTTTGTGGGGGTCATGGGCGGGTTTAAACTGCTGTTTCCAGAAATTAATGTCCACTCGTTAGTTATGGTATTAAATTTCCAAAGGTCGCCATATTCATCTGAGCCATGAGACTCGGCATAGCCACCATAAATCCAAACATTCCCCGATTTATCTTTCCAATATCCGTAATCAGACCTTGCACGAGGATAATATTGCGTGCCACTCGTACCTGCGGTGGCTGGGTATACCCCATTGGCACAATCTTTACAAAAGGGTTGGTTTTTATTGCCGCTTATGAATGTCCATTCTTTAGTAGTAGTATTGAACTTCCACAGGTCATTATAAGAAAGCGAACCACTCTGAGTATCAACTGCACCACCGTACATCCACATATTATTATCATTATCAAACCATGCTCTGGCCCTATATCGCTCACTGGGCTTACTTTGGGAACCTGCATACTCATCAAAAAAAGTAAACTTTTTTGTTTGTGTATTATATCGCCACAAGTCAGAGCGTGTGTAAGTTTCCCCATTATTTTTGTCTTTATAAAGCCCACCAAAAAACCATATATTGCCATTATTATCAACCGCAGAGGCCATCCTGTTTCTTCCTCCTGGGTGAGCCGTTGGGCTTTCTTGCCCAATTGGTCCTCCAATAACTTGCCAACCTAAATCAGAAATAAAAGCCCATTTTTGCTGAGAAATATCATACACCCAAAAATCAGACGAATATTCATACTCTAATGAAGCACCTCCATATACATAAATCTCATTATTATTGGCTATTCCACCCGCCGAGTGTTCTCTAACCGAAGGCTTAACATTACTACCTAATGTCCATGGTGTGCCTCGTACGCTCAAAGGTGAAGGTAAAGGGCGTGGAGAACTCCAAACAGCATCACTGACCAAATATCCTGACATCCAAGTCCATTGATTTTGAGAAAAACAATTAAAAGATATGATGTTTAGAATAAGGAGTAAGAGCGTTTGTTTAGAATTTATGCGAGGAAATACCGTAAAAGCGTTGCTTTTAGAGTTAGACATTTTGGTTATTAGGAAAGTGATAAATAACAAATCGTTAAAACAAAAAAAATAAAGATAAACAAAAACAAAAACTTAAAGGTTTATTTTTTTGAGGCCTAACTTCCGTTATACACAAAGCTAAGTTAAAATTGATGTAATTTCAAAAAAAAAGTTATTTAAAGGTAATATTGACTTGTATTTTAAGGTGATTTTAATATAATTAGCCGTGGAAAACAAAAATAGCCTTTAAAATAGCTTTTTTTGATAAATGCTGTAAATCCAAGTTTTTATGTGAAATCATTTATAAAGTGTAGTACTCGTTTAAAAAGGTATATTTTGTTCAAAAAAAGCTATATTTACAAAAAATAGCCCATGATGAAATTACGAGTAGCTTGCCAGATTGATTACGAATGCCCCGAAAACGTTCCTTTAATTTTAATGCTTCGTCCGCAGAGTGGGGCGGCACAGCAGGTTTTAACCGAAGATTTCTCTTTCTCACCCAATACAATATTTTCAGAATACCAAGATATTTATGGCAATCTTTGTCAAAGATTACTCAGTCCAATAGGAAGTTTTAGTGTTCAGTCTTCTGCAATCGTCGAAACATCTGATGTGATTGATGTAAATTTTGCTGCAGAAGCGTTGCCGATTGAGCAGTTACCCGATAATACACTTATTTACTTATTGCCAAGCAGATATTGTGAGTCTGATAGGTTTTTATATATGGCCGACGAAATCTCCCAAAACTTTCAGACTGGCTATGAGAGGGTCAATGCAATATGCCAGTGGGTGCGAAGCAATGTAATTTACGAATATGGTTACAGTTCGTCATCCTCTTCGGCGTGCGATATTAACCTTAGTCGTATTGGTGTTTGTCGAGACTTCTCGCATCTTTGTATTGCTTTATGCCGAGCCATCAACATTCCTGCTCGCATGGTCGTGGGGTATTTATATGGCCTAAAGCCCATGGATTTGCACGCGTGGTTTGAGGTGTACCTCGAAAACCAATGGTTTACTTTTGATGCTACACAAGCTCAATTCAAAGGCAATCGAGTAGTTTTGGCTTACGGCCGTGATGCCAGCGATGTAGCTTTTGCTACCCAATTTGGTAATATTTTCCTCAATAATATGCAAGTTTCGGTAGAGAGTGCTTGATAAATTACTAAATTATCCATTAATTTTTCCCCAAACCACTTATATTTTAATCATTAGAAATAATTAAGCTACAAAATTCGTTACAAAAACGTAGCATTTTTATTATCTTTGCACCCATGTTTTTAAAAAGACCACATATCGCCCTGTTGTTTGTTAGTATTTTGTTGTTGTCGGCTTGTTCAAGCAAGTTTATGAAACTTCAAAAGAAAGGTACTACCGAAGAAAAATATAAAGCTGCTAATGATTATTATAAAAAAGGAGACTACTACAAAGCAGGCATACTTTTTGAAGAAATCATTCCGTTATTGAAAGGCGATTCGCTTGCCGAAAATGCACAGTTTTATAATGCTTATGCTCAGTATAAGCAAAAACAATATAGCATGAGTGCTTATTTGTTTAAGAGTTTTTATGCAACTTATGCCAATAGTCCAATGGCCGAAGAAGCATTTTATATGTACGCTAATTCGATGTACAAAGATTCGCCAAACTTTAATCTCGACCAGTCAAGTACACTCACGGCTATTGATGCTTTGCAGACTTTTATTAATTCGTATCCTGAAAGTAAATACGCCGAAAGCTGTAACCAAGACTTGAAAGATTTGAGACACCGTTTGGAAGAAAAAGCCTACGAAAAAGCCAAACTTTACTACAAAACAAGTGGTGTAACGATTGCCAACTTCAAAGCTGCGGTAGTTGCGATTGATAATTTTCAGAAAGATTTTCCAGATTCGGAGTATATCGAAGAGTTATCATTCCTGAAAGTGCAATCGCAATACGATTTGGCTTCGGTAAGTTTTGAAAATAAACAAAGAGAACGCTTTGCCGATGCGTTGAAGTTTTATGAAGACTTTATTGATAAATTTCCCAAAAGCAAATACATTAAACAAGCCGAAAAAGTATATGAGGGTGCTGGGAAAGGTTTAGAAAAAGCCGTGAAATATGAGCAAGAAGTAAAAGATTTGAAAGCGAAAGAAGCCGCAAGAGTTGCTAAGGAAAAAGAAGATGCAGCAACTAAAAAAGAAGAAAAAGCGGGCAAAAGTTGAATAGAAAAATAAGTGTTTTGTAAATAAAGATTATAAGTAAATTAAACATAAAGTTCCTTTGAAAGTAAGGGACAACGCAAAAATATGGCAATAAATCCTTCAATCATTGCAAGAGACGTTGATAAATTGGCCGCTAAAACAGGTAATGTTTACGAGTCGGTATATATTGCATCGCAACGTGCCAGACAAGTGGCTGTGAAAACAAAAGAAGAATTAACTCAGAAATTGGGCGAATTTGCTTCAAATATTGATAATTTAGAAGAGATTTTTGAGAACCGTGAGCAAATCGAAATCTCAAGATTCTATGAGCGTCAACCAAAGCCAACTTCGGTAGCATTGGAAGAATTTATGGAAGAAAAAGTAGAATATCGTTGGAAAGACGCTGAATAATTTTAGATAAAAATTCTTTTAAGGAAGGCTTCGCTGAGTGACATTCGCTCGGAGCGAAGCCTTCCTTTTTGGTTTATGGGTAAAATCAAAAAGGATAATCGACTGCGATATTCAGAATCAAATTTTGTTTACGCCATGATTTTTCAAAAGGCTTTATGTCTTGAATGACCCAACGCTCGCCTTCGGGTAGCCATGGCTTACAAAATGGTGTGGCAAGGTCAAGGCGAAGTTTTACATAAGTAAAGTCGAGGCGTAAACCAAGACCACCACCAACGGCCAGTTGTTTATAGAAATCTTTGGTGAAAGTACTACTCCGTGGAAAACCAGAATTTTCGTAGTATTTTGTAAACCAAATGTTTCCAGCGTCAATAAAAGTCGCTAAATTAATTAACTGACTTACTTTTAAGCGTAACTCACTATTGAGTTCGAGTTTTACATCGCCATAGGAAGTCGTGAAAATAGAAGTACTATCACCGATAACATTATAATTGCCAGGCCCGATTGACCTTGCTCTAAATGCTCTAATACTATTGCTTCCACCAACAAAATACTGTTTTACTTGATTGGGTAAATTCTTTGAATTGCCGTAGGGCAAACCATAACCCAGAATTACTCGATTGGCCAGCCGAAGGTTTGGTGTAAGGTCTAAGTAATAACGAGTTTCTACATCGAAGCGGGCATATTGTTCAAAAACAGTCTTAGCGATTTGTTTTGAGCCATCAGTTTGCTTTTTTGTAAACAAACCTGCGATATTTCCTGCAAAATCAATCCCAGCATTGATATAGAAATAATGCTTGCTTTTAGGTGCTTGGATTGGCGTATAAATTACGTTGTATTGTCCACCTAAAATTAGCCGTGAGATTAAGATTTGGTCATAACGTAATAAATCCTGAATATTTCCTGCCCCCGCACTTCGAATGATTTTATCCGTAAATTCTTCACTGATATTTTGGGGTTTAATAAGGTTAATTGATAGCGGCGTAAAGTTATGCTCAACGGCAGCATTTTTTCTTAAACTATAGCTTAACGAACTTCTGAGTGAGGTAATTGTATATTGATTATAACGATAAATACGACTACTATCGTCATTGAAACCAATGCCTTTTTGTACCAAACGTTCGTATCCTATATTGATATTTGTTTTTGGTAAAGCCTGATTTTTCCCTGCTCTAACCTTATAAAAAGGTAGTAAAAACCTTGGAAAGGTAAGGTCTGCATCGCCAGCTAA
This sequence comes from Cytophagaceae bacterium, assembly GCA_027488335.1. GTDB lineage: Bacteria > Bacteroidota > Bacteroidia > Cytophagales > Spirosomataceae > Emticicia. Next base: position 28,358 of record JAIYBU010000215.1, on the reverse strand, counting down.
GCGATAATATTGATTGGGGGCATTATTCAGTTTTTTGTTGGTTAATTGAAAGTCAAAACCTGTGTTGATACCAATTTTTAGAATTTCAGCACCTTTAAAAATATTTCGATTGAGCCAGTTGAGTCCGAGTTGAGTACCCGCAAGGTTATTGGAGCGAGTAAGGGCATTTAACTCAGCTTGCAGTGACTTATTTTTGAGCGAAGTTAACTCATAAACAACATTAATTTGGGCAGAGTCGGAGCGATTGACCATCTCGAAACGATTCTTAACAAACTTGAAGTTGCGTAGATTTATCAACCTCGAAAGCGAAGCATCGTGGGTTTGACTATTGTAAAGTCTGCCACTACGGAAACCAATAGCATCGTTGAAAACCTTTGGCTGAAATGAACGTTTTGGGTCGAAAACACTAAGACCTTGCCTTACTTCAACACCTTTGGTTGAGGTACTATCTGGGGTATCTACATATACTAATACATCTTTGATGGCATATTGTTTGAGTGATGTTTGTGTAATGTTAGGCTTGAGTTCAAGAAAAAGATTTACTTTTCGATTGCCTTGGTTGGTATCTGCTTTGATAATCAAAAAGTCGGGTCTGAAATAATAAAAACCATTAAGTTTTAATGCTCTGTCGATACGCTCACGTTCAAGTTTTACATTATCAAATCGGTAGGGTTCATCTACCTTTAGCAGAGAGGCTGTTTTGGTTTGCAGTAGGTTTTTTGAGAAAGCCATACTATCCTTTTTAATGAAGTCTACTCGGCCAATCGTATAGCGGGGTTGTACATTGGCCCTATAAAATGCTTCAGCTTTTTTACCTTTGATAAGTAATTCGCCCGAAGCCGTCGAACGAAAATAACCCTCATTATTCAAATAATTACTAATAATTTCGGTGTTTACATTTACCGCTCTTTTGCTGGCCAGTATGGGCGTTTCTCCAAATTTTTTTCTAAACCAACTCCTTATTCCTTTTTCTTTCTTAGGTTCGCCAACCACATAATAGAACCAAACTTTATAAGGGAACCCAAAGATTGTGCTATTTGGGATTGGCCGAATAATGGTTTTTAGTTGCTCATTAAGGGCTTTCGTTTGTTTCTTATTCAAACTCGAATCGGTATTAGTTTTTATTTTTGCTCCAGTATATAAGCTCTCGCCTTGCGGAATATATTTATTTATTGAGCATGAACTAATAAAAAACAATACCATTCCAATTCCTAAACAATGAATGATTGAAGAAGAATAAGTATTAAAATACATTGATGAATGGCTCGGTGATGCTTTTCTCATTGCTTCTTTTCAAATAATTCCTTAAACGTCTCGTAATCAAGAGTAAGTGTAAATGCTACCCCTGTTTCGACCACAAAACCATCAAGAATGGCTTGATATTGGTTTTTGCGATAGGCACTAAACAAATAGCGTCCGTCTTTACTAAGACTATAATTGAGCGAAATATTATCTATAATTTCGGTTGATGTAGCAGCAGACGCTGTATTTTCCAGTTGGAAATTACGACCAACAGCAATTTTCAAACGGTCATTCAAGAAAGCTTTACTCAAACCTACGTTTAAATCGGTGCGGGCTTTATTTCCTGCTTCCGTACTCATTGAGGTAGAGTTGAGGTTAAAATCAAGTTTAATTCCTTTAATCAAATCGCCCGCCAATAAATTAAGTTGGTCAGAGAGTAATTTACTGACACTTTGGCGAGCAATGGCTTCGGGATTAATACCCGAAAAGAAATCACTTGATTGTTCGCCCAAGAATTTATTCAACACCAATAAGGCAAAAACCTGTTTATTCATCTCAACAGGGTTTTGCTCAAGGTTTTTCAGATAACCATCTTTGTCAATTTCGTTGGTCAAATCGGCAGGAGCATTTTCGGCAACTACCACTTTAAAATCAATCACAGGGCTTGATAAATTTCCGCTCATTTTTAGTTGTACTTCAAGCGGCACTTTAGTCTTGCTACTTACTTTATCAGTCATGACAGCTTTTGGGACTTCGGCTTCGATTTTATAAATCGCCGTAATATCAACTTGTGCCTGCATGGGGTCGCCAGTCCAGAGTAAGGTGCTGCCTTTTTTGATAGTAAATTCTTTCTTTAAGAACTGAAATGATAAATCATAGCTTCCCGAAGTAAGTTCGTAAAGTCCTAAAACATAGGGCTGCCCACTCGGGGTGATTCCCGTATTAAGTTGGGCGTTACCTTTAATTTTTATATTATCGCCGTTGAGTTCGTCAACCACAATTGTTAGTTTAGATTTGTCATCTACTTCGATATTGAGCGATATTTCTTCTGCAAAATCGAATGTTGTGGCTACTTCACTTGAATCTGTTTTTGTACTATTTTCGGCGGCTGGTTTTTTAAGGTTTACAAATTCTACGATACCATCGGTTTCTGCTTTGTCGATTTCTCGGTCGGGTAACAAGACTGTAATATCGCTACCTTCTTTTACCTTTACGTTACCTTCGATGGCTGGTTTTGTGCCAACTCCTTGAATATTGAGGTTGGCATCAACAAAGCCTTTTCCGTAGAAAAAATCATTGTCTTTACGGCTGCCGTTTAGCACCATAAAATTTTTGGTATCAATATTTAGTTTATAGTTGAAGCTCTGAACATTTTGCAGTGAAAGATTCCCGTTGATATTCATATCTTGCCCCAGCGTATCGGCAATGATAAATTTATTGAAGGAAATAATGCTGTTTTTGAAAGTCATCGACTGATTTTGAATCCGATAGACTGCCCCCAACTGAGCCAAACTAAACCAAACAGTATCGAATTTGATTACTCCATCAAGCACTGGTTTGCTCGGTTCCCCTTTCAAATTGAGTAATCCGCTCAGGTTTCCACGAGCATTTTTTAGCTGTCCGAAACTGAATGCTTCTATGGTTTTTGCTCCTATTTTATTGATTTCTATTATAAAATCAAGTGGTTTCTTTTGTTTCAAAAGATATTTGCCTTTGATGTTTATATCGTTATTATTTCCCAGAATACTTGCCAATACACTGATTCTATCGGCCGTCTCGTTAAATGCGTTTACGCTTAAATCGCCAATAGGAATTTGAGTAAGAGTAAAATTCTTGATAGCTAAATCGCCCGTAAATTCGGGAGCATTCATATAGTCAGTTAGCTTGAATAAGCCATTGAGTGTGCCACCTGCCAGCGTTGAATCTTGGGTAGCGAGCGTAACAAATGGTTTGATGTTGAGGCTGTCAATCTGAATATTGAGCGGCGAATTAGAGGCTGTATGCTGACTATTAATTGAGAGCTTTTGTTTATTTTGTCGGAGTTGTAAATTATTGACAAAAATGCCTTCGGGGCTGTATTCAAGATACCCAGTAGAATCGGCTTCCCAAGCTCGGTAGTCAATCAATGTGCCGTTTTTAGCAAGGTTTAATCTTATTTTTTTATCAATCGAACGTAGATTTGCTGCCAAACCGTAGCGGTTTGTATTGAGTGAATCTTTTGCAAGAAGACGTAAGTCTAAAACATTGTTTTTAACTTCACCACCTACGAAAATGCGGCGGAATCGGTAATCGCTGAATAGAATTTGAGCAATATTCCCTTCGTATTCAGCACGATTCTTTGCTCCAAAAATTTTAAATCGGGCATTGTTGATGCTCGAAGTATCGTATTCGAGTTGTGGAATAACTACATTAGCTTGCAGTGTGGTATCTCGCTGATTATTGATTTGAGCGTTGAAACGGATGGTATCTAACTTTGTAATTCCTGTGACGAAACTTTTGATAATAGGATGATTATTGAGTTGTGCATTGATACTTAAATCATAAGGAGTTGTGATGGGGCGATAGGCAATATCGGGCAAAGCAAAATACTTATTGACTTCAGTCAGCAAAATATCAGACAATTGGGTATAGATAAATTGCCCATCAATTTGGGCATTCAAAAACGGCGATTTTAAGCTAATATCTCGCCTGTTATTGACATTACGAATATCCAAATCAATGGCGTCCAACGGAATTAGTTTGCCATCTTTTTTCAAAACTGCGTTGTTTATCAAGATTTTGCCGAGTGGATTTTCGGGCTTTGTCGAAACCATATTCATCTGAATATCACCTTTCAAGCTTAAATTTTCAGCATAAAGTTTGAGTTTATTCAAGTCAAGTTCGTCGATGTTTATTTTTGCTTCGATGGCTGGATATTCTTCCGACAGTTTGACTTTTGTACTAATTACTACTTTCGCATTTTTGTCGTTGACTGAAGCATTAAAATCAGCAATTTGGTCTTTTATTGTGCCTTTCAGTGCCAAATTACTGTATTCATACCCTTTCACGAATGCTTTTTGAGCAACACCATCAATGGTCGTATTCATTGTTTTTGGGTCGAACCCCGTACCTTTAATTGTGGCATCGAGGGTCAATTTACCTGCATTTTCGGTCTGTTTGGTGAGTTTTCCTACATCAAAATCCTGTAAGGTGATTCTACCGTCATAGATTTGATTTTTATCAGCAGTGATATTTTTTAACATGCCTTTGAAAGCCGCTCCGCCTAAATCAGAATCAAGCGAAGCATCAAGGATTAAGTTTTGTACACTACCTTTTATCTTGCCTTTAAGATTCACAAATTGTGGTAATTCGATACTTTTTGGAATGGCACTATCGCCTGCCATTCGTAGAATATCGGCTTTGGTCATGCTTAAAGCACCGAGTTCCATATCAAGCACCATTTTGTCAGTATTCGGTAAACCCACGATTCTGCCTTTTACTTGCAAATGCGTTTTCCCGAATCCATCAACGCTTAGTTTAGATACTATCAGGTTATTTACTCGACCGCTTACTGCTCCGTCGGCTTTAATAATTTCATTGGTTTTACCTTTAAAAGTGGGGTTTTCGGCCAATGATGGTATTAAAATCAATAAATCTTTTATGGCCAGTTGACTCTTTTTTAGGTTTAGTTTTACGCCAACGTTTCCTAAATTTTTACTAAAATCTTCTACCGAACTATACTGCATTGCCAGCCCATCTTGTAGCAGTGTATTTGGAGTTTTGATGAGTAACTTGCTCAAAACCAATGCTTTATCTGTATAAGAAAAATCGGAACTGATATTTTTTATATTCAAACCGCTTTTTTCGACGAAAGTAGTGTTTTGTAATACACCTGAGATTTGTTTTGGAGCAAAGACAAATTTATTGAGTTTAAAATTCAACGATTCGATGCCAATATGAGCTGGGTCTAAGCCTTTTCGTTGAGCAATGCTGTTATTGTCGTCGTATCTGAGATTCGTGTTTTTGACTTCAATTTTATTAATATTTAATTGCCAAGATTTGCTTTGAATTGTATCTTTCGGTGGGTCTTGAGTAGACTTTTTTGCCCTTTTTGCGATTTCAACAAAAGCTGTGGTATTTTTAGCCGATATTTTTGGCAAAACAATTTGTTGATTTTCTAAATAAATATTCTTTCCTTCGGCTGTCAGATTATCTACTTTTCCACCGCTTTTGATGCCGTCTTCGCTGCTTGTAAATAGCCAACTGATGTTATTCAAATTTAGTTTTTTGAAATTGACATCCAGTGTATCGGCAGGTGATTTTGGTGCTACGACACTATTCTGCTTTTTTTCTAAAGGTTTGTATAAATTCAGAATAACTGAACCCTGATTCCCGTTAATAGAAGCGAGGTGATATTGCGATTTTGTGAGGTTAAATTTATCGAAATAGGTTTCCAGAAAACCAAAATTTGCATCGGCATCGGTTCCCAAAAGTGCATCGTTGTAGGTAATATGTACGTTTTTGAGTTTAATTCCTTTCAGTCCAACTTCAAATGGTTTTGATGGAGTGGTAGAAGGTGTACCAGAATTAAACGCTTTTAGTATAAAGTCGAAGTTAAAAGTAGTATCGGGTAAACTGCGATTCACTTTCAGACGAATACCATTGAATGCGATTTGATTGATTTCAGCTCGGTTTTGCAGCAAACCCAGCATATCCATATCAAGGCGAAGACTTTTACCCGAAATGAGGGTGTCTTTGTGTTGGTCTTCGATATAAACATTTTGGAGCGAAAGCCAATCTGGAATATCAAATCGAACTTTTTCGACCTTAACTTTGGTATTTAGTTTTTTTTGTAAGTACGAAACGAGTTCTTTTGTCAGAAAATCTTGTCCAGTAGGAGATTGTAGATACATAAAAATACCGCCTAATAACAGAGAAATTCCAACTAAAATCCAGACTATTATGTGGAGAAGTCGTTTCATCAATACAAATTTAACCAAAAACTACGTATATCTAACGAATCAAAGCCATTACTTAGCATCATGTTTTTGATTTTTATTACAAATTATCACAATTTTGTAAATCATTGGTTACTACTAAAAGATTGTGAATAGGCTGAGTTAGAGTTCATTACAATTTAGTCAATCATTTACTCATTCAAACTTAAATTAAAATTGAGCTTAAAAAATAAAAAAATAGTATTGGGTGTTTCGGGCAGTATATCGGCCTATAAAGCAGCATTATTGGTTAGGTTATTAATAAAAGAAGGGGCAGAAGTGAAGGTAGTAATGACCGAATCGGCCAAAGACTTTATTACGCCACTGACGCTTGCTACACTTTCAAAAAATCCTGTTTTATCCAGTTTTACGAAGGGTGGTGATTCGGGTGAATGGAACAATCATGTCGAACTTGGACTTTGGGCAGATGTAATGATTATTGCTCCTGCTTCGGCAAATACTTTGGCCAAATGTGCTAATGGAATAGCCGATAATTTATTGATAGCCACTTATTTATCTGCTAAATGTTCGGTATTTTTCGCACCAGCCATGGATTTGGATATGTATAAGCACCCAAGTACGATTGAGAACTTACGCAAACTGACTTCCTACGGAAATCAAATTATCAATGCTGAATTTGGTGAGCTGGCAAGTGGTTTGGTAGGCGAGGGGCGTTTGGCCGAACCTGACCATATTGTGCATGAATTGACCCGACATTTTTCAAAGATACCTGTTTTTCAAGGGAAAAGAGTACTGATTACGGCAGGACCAACCCAAGAGCCAATCGACCCCGTAAGATTTATTAGTAATCATTCTTCGGGTAAAATGGGTTTTGCCATTGCCGAAGCATTTGAAATGGCAGGGGCAGAAGTTACGCTCGTGAGTGGTCCTGTTTCGATTGCATCGCCCAAAGGCGTGAAAGTTGAAAAAGTACAGTCGGCAAAGCAAATGTTTGAGGCTACCGCTAACTATTTCGCTGAAAGTGACATTGTGGTACTTTCGGCTGCCGTGGCCGATTTTACACCAATTCATGTCTTTGATAAGAAAATTAAGAAGAAAGAAGATGTTTCGGGCGGCGTTACGCTTAACATTGAGTTGACTAAAACGACCGATATTGCCGCTACTTTGGGACAACAGAAAAAAACTGGTCAGATAATTGTAGGTTTTGCTCTCGAAACCGATAATGAGTTTGAAAATGCGAAGGGAAAACTCGAACGCAAAAATTTTGATTTTGTAGTTTTAAATTCTTTGCAAGATAATGGGGCTGGTTTTCGTTATGATACAAACAAAATCAAAATAATCGACCGAGAAGGAACGATTTATGATTTTGACTTAAAAACTAAAAAAGAAGTTGCACAGGATATTCTGGCAACAGTTAAACATAAATTTCAGTAAACCTTAATAAATCGTCGGCAGGCGTGGGTTCAAGACCATCCCGACGCTGATAAATAGTATGAAAAAACTTGTATTAGTAGTGCTAATGGCTTGTTCGTTTGCGAGTAATGCCCAAGAACTTAACTGTAATGTAACGATAGTTTCTGACCAGTTGCAGTCGCAGCAGGCTGCTGAAAAGCAGGTTTTTGTGGATATGAAAACGTCTATCAGTGATTTTATGAATGGCAAACGCTGGACAAATGATATTTATAGTCAAGAAGAACGCATCAAATGTAATTTGATTATTACGTTTACGAAATCGCCGCAGCAAAATGTCTATCAAGGCAATGCTCAATTTCAAGTGATTCGTCCAGTTTATAATAGTACGTATGAGAGTATTATTTTGAGTTACGTTGACCGTTTGTTTAATATATCGTTTACGCCCGAAGACCGTCAGATGAATTTTAATGAACTCAATTTTACCAATAATCTTACGTCGATTTTGGGTTTTTATTCATTAATCGCTCTTACGGTTGATTATGATTCATTTAGCAAATTGGGTGGAAACCCGTATTTGCAGCGTGCTTATAATATTGCTAATTTAGCATCAAGTGCAGGGCAAGGCGGCTGGGAGCAGTCGGGCGACCAGCGAAATCGCTACTGGTTAGTTGAAAATCTGCAAAATCAGCAATTATTGCCTTTCCGTGAAGGACTTTATAATTACCACCGCATCGTTCTTGATAACTTCACCATTGACCCAGTAGGTGGACGCAAACAAGTGATGGATTTATTGAATTCGATAAAAACCATGCAGCAAGTAAAGACCAATTCAGTACTTTTGAATAGCTTCATGAATGCAAAAAATCAAGAATTGGTGAATATATTTTCGGAAGCCACCAAAGATGAGAAGCAAAAAGCATTTACTTTATTATCATCCGTTGACCCTTCAAAAACAGAACTTTATCGAAAACTGGTGAAGTAGGTATGGTGATTATTTTAGGCATAAAAAAAGGCACTGTTTTATTGATTAAACAGTGCCTTTTTTATTTATTCATCCCAAAGATTTGCAACAGTGTAGTCGCTACCCTCTAAACACCAAAAATCTCCTTTGATATATCTATAATGTTTGTCTAAAGCACTCATTGCTTCCAGTTGAGTTGCTGAGAGGTTAATATCGGCTGCGGCTAAATTTTCAGCTAAACGCTGTGGATTAACCGATTTAGGAATAACGGAAGTCCCTCGGCAAACTGCCCAAGCAAGCATTACTTGTGCAGGCGAACACCCTTTTTCGGTAGCAATAGTTAGAATACTCTGATTTTCAAAGAGTTTAGGTTCTCCTGCCACAACTCTTGTTGCTGGTCTATCGGCCGAACCGAGTGGGCAGTAGCCTGTAAGAATAATATTATTGTCGTTAGCAAAATTTAGGATTGCTTTTTGTTGAAGAAATGGGTGAAGTTCGAGCTGCAAAACTTCTGGGCATACACCAGTATCTGTTTTAATCTGTTCGATTTTTTTGATACTAAAATTAGAAACCCCAATATGCTTAGTCAACCCTTTGGCTTTTAAATCAATCATTCCTGTCCAAGTTTCAGTCAAAGAGACTTCATTGAGACTTACCAAATGTTCACCACTTTGGGGATAATCAATATCATTACGTAGTACGATTGGCCAGTGAATGAGGTAAAGGTCGATATAATCAAGTTGTAAATCACGAAGCGTAATTTCGATTGCTCCTTGGATATCTTCTTTTCGGTGGCGGTTATTCCAGAGTTTTGAAGTTATCCAAAGGTCCTTTCTACTCACTTCTCCATTTTTGATAGCATCGGCAATAGCTTGGCCAATTTCTTTTTCGTTTCCATAAATAAATGCACAGTCAAAATGTCGATAGCCAATCGTAATAGCTTCTCTAATTGCTTTATACACTTCGCCTTTAGCTGATTTCCACGTACCTAAACCCAAAGCGGGCATTTTATCGCCATTACTAAAACTAAAATATTTCATAAATCTTGGTTTGTTGTAAGAATTAAAAACATAAAGTACACAAAGAACTTACCTTGTGTACTTTACATTTAAACTATAGTTTATAAGAAATGTTATGAGCCAAAGATAATGATTAATAACCCCATTTTTTCATGATTGCTAAATCTTCTTTCATGCAATCAAGCGGAGCTTTACCTTGATAAGATTCTTGCTCAATGATAAACTGAGTTGTTCCTCCCGATTTCTTGCCTGTATCAATAATATCTTTCACTCCAATAACACCTGTGCCAAGAATGGCACTTTCCCAGCCAATGTGTTCGGTGTTGCTCTTGATTTCGTCTTTTACGTGCATTAATTCAAATCTTCCAGGGTATTGTTTGAGTAAATCAGCCGCACGTCCGCCACCGCCGTACATATTGCCAATGTCGAGTTGTTGAGCAACCAAACTTGGGTCGGTGTTTTGCATAATTATATCATAAACCTTCATACTGCTGAGTTTCAGACTAAATTCAAAGTCGTGGTTATGGTAGCCAAACTTCATTCCTGATTTTTTGCAAAGTTCTCCCGATTTATTGAAGACATCCATAAAATACTTTAATTGCTCTAAATCTTTACGCATGCTAATATCGAGCGATGGGCTTATGACATATTTTTGCCCGCAAATGGCAGCATCTTCTACGGTTTGTTTCCAAGAATCAGTAAAATCTTTTGTTGTCTCATCCCAGTGTTTTTTACCCATAACGGTATGCCCACTTGGCATTTTTAGACCAAAATCATCTAAGATTTTACGGAATTCCTTAGCCGAATATCCATAAAATTTACGGTCGATGTAGTTGGCGTGCTCAACGTTTGTATAACCCATTTCGGCCAATTTCTTTAAGCCGTTGAGTGGGTCTTTTTTCATATCTTCTCTGATTGAATAAAGTTGCACACCCACCACGTGTTTTTCTTTTTTTGCGGCAAATAAATCGCTCGAAAAAGCGGCTGTACCTGCCAGTGCTAATGCACCTTTTTGAAGAAATTCTCTTCTTTCCATAAGTTTATCGTAGGTTTTGATAGATTGAATGTTAAATGTACTTATTTTATAAATAGGGTGAAACCGAAAGTTTGATTAAATCTACTAATTCTTCATCCATAAATTGATACTCGTCAGGAATATCTAAGACCACTAATTCTTTTTCATCGACCACCGAAGCAAATCTTTGTTTGATTCGTTCTTTATGTTTCTTTTCCATCACAAAGATAATATCTGCCCAGTTGATTAACTTTTCGGTAATTTTTATGCGTGCGGAAGGCTCAGTTCCAGCCGATTTTGCTTGATGTTCTTGATTATTTTTGAATATTTCCTCAGCCGTTGGGCTTCGCCATTGATTTCTGCTACATACGAAGAGTATATTCATTTGGTATGTTTTGTTTGGGTAAATGTTTACTCCTTCGTTACTACTTCATCTAAATTCAACATGGCATTGGCTGTAACTGCCATAGCTGCTAATGAAGGGGAAGCATCTGAACGTCCATAAAACTTATAGGCTTCCACAGGATTTTTCTTGTATTGTTGTTCGGTTTGGCGATATAGTTTAGTTAGAACCTGCAATTCTCTTTCATCAATATCTCGCATCATTATTTTATTGAAACCTGCTTGAATCTGTTGTTCGGGAGTTTTGCCTTTCTTTAACATACTTTTTGCCAACTCTTGAGCTGCCTCTACATACGCAGGGTCATTGAGGGTTACGAGTGCTTGCAAAGGTGTATTCGTGCGTAAGCGTCTCGACTGACAAAATTCTCTGCTCGGTGCATCAAACGACATCATCGAAGGATATGGTGAAGTTCGTTTCCAAAATGTATAAATGGCACGACGATGTTTATCTTCACCCGTTGAAGTATTCCAAGATTCGCCACTCCACGGCGACTGCCACATACCTTCGGGCTGATATGGCATTACGCTTTTTCCGTACATTTTCTGTGATAAAAGTCCACTTACGAGCAATGCTTGGTCACGTACTTGTTCGGCTGTGAGTCTGATGCGTGGGCCACGAGCCAAAAACTTATTCGTTGGGTCTTTATCAAGTAACGCTTGGTTGACTACCGAAGATTGTCGGTAAGTACCCGACATTACCATCATTTTAAGCAGTTTCTTTACACTCCACTTCATATCATCTTGAAAAGTGACGGCCAGATAATCAAGCATTTCGGGGTGAGATGGGGCAAAGCCTTGCGTGCCGAAATCTTCAACAGTTTCTACTATTCCAGTGCCGAAAAGTTGTTCCCAAAAACGATTCACAATTACTCTCGAAGTAAGCGGGTTTCGGCCATCGACCAACCATTTGGCAAAGCCCAGTCTGTTTCGAGGATATTCTTTGGGCATCGACGATAAATATTTCGGCACATCGGGTTTAACTTCTTTGCCTTTCACGAGCCAATTTCCACGCTCAAAAATATGTTGTTTACGAGCCAAATCTCCAGTTCCTTCGACCAAAATAGGACTGTAATCCGCTTTTGCGTTTAGGATTTCTTTGTATTTTATTTCAACGGCTTGATAATCAGGTGTCTCGGCAAATGTATTCTGAAAGGCTACCCATTTGATTTGTAACCATTCTTTAGGCGTTTTTGAGTTTGTGAATACAAAATACAAATCATGCTTTCCTTCCAACTTTGGTAAGTTATAAAACATTACCGTATCACGAGTTTTGAAAATCGGAATAGTTACCAAAATTTTACCATCCAAAGTATTGTCTCTTACAAGCAATGTACCTTTTTCGTTGCCCGTATTGAAGGTCATCAACATTCTGTTTTTACCCGTAAGCGTAACGTTTCGTAATCTGCCATAACCCGTATGTTGAAGCCCTAAATATTTGGCATCAAGTAATGAAGAGGTAACGGGAGATAGTTGCTCAATATCGTGTGAATTGAATTTCGGTTCTAAAACTCGAGCAAAATGTTCAAATTCTTGAGCTTTTTGAGGCGAACTTTTACTCAAAATCCATTTTTTTATTTCTTGAATCTTGCTCGAATCTTCTTTTTTGTAGAATCTCAAATAAGGTGTTTCGCTTACCACATCTTCGTCACGAGTGTTATTGAAAAACGCCATTGTTTTATAATATTCATCATGCACAAAAGGGTCGTATGGGTGCGTGTGGCATTGCACGCAGGCCATTGTAGTTCCTTGCCAAACATCAAAAGTAGTATTTACTCGGTCGATTTGAGCCGCTACTCTGAACTCTTCATCAACTGTTCCACCTTCATCGTTAGTCATCGTGTTTCGGTGAAAAGCTGTCGCCACGAGTTGATTATCGGTTGGGTTAGGCAATAAATCGCCAGCCAGTTGTTCAATCGTAAATTGGTCGAAGGGTTTATCTGCGTTAAATGCCTTGATTACATAATCTCTATACCGCCAAATATTTCGGTAAACATCACGCTCATAACCTTTGGTGTCGGCGTAGCGAGCCAAATCGAGCCACATGGAAGCCCAACGTTCGCCATACGCTGGTGAAGCCAGCAGCTTATTCACTACTTTTTCGTAGGCATCGTCCGATTCATCTTTCAAAAAATCTTGTAATTGCTGCTCGGTAGGAGGTAGACCAGTCAAATCTAAATAGACTCTCCTTAGCAACGTACCTTTTTCGGCTTCGGGTGCGTGCGAGAGACCTTCCTTTTTGAGTTTACTCAATACAAAATGGTCTATTTCGTTTTTAGCAAATCGGGTTTCATCATCTTTAAATAGTCCGATTCGAGCAAAAAATCCACCAATCGCTGGTACACTGGGCTTTTCGGGTTGTTGATACGCCCAATGTTCGCCCCATTTTGCTCCGCCATTAATCCATTTTTTTAGTATCTCTATTTCTTCTTTTTTGAGTGGCTCTTCGTTTTTAGGCATTCGCTCGTCTAAATCATTCGTAATGAGACGTTTATAAAACTCTGAATGCTCGGCATCACCCGCCACAATTGCAATTTTCCCTGATTTCCCTTTGGTATTTATGGCTTCATGCGAAAACAAAAAACTCAAATTTGCCGCTTTTTTTACACCTCCATGACACGCTACACAGTGTTTGTTCAAAATTGGCTTGACTTCGGTATTGAAATCAACTTCGTCTTTAAATGGATTGAAGCTAAACGCCATTGAGCCAACGACAGCCGCAACGGAGGCACTTAGAAGAAAAATTTTGGAGCGTTTCATAGATGTCTATACAAGTCTGAGTCTTACAAATTTAAGAATTTCGAGCTGATTTCATATAAATATTTTGTGAGAATAATTTATATTCAAAATATCATCACTAAATTTATCCATTCGACACACCTTTTGCTTAGATTGTATGAAATGATTTGTAGAATTCTCGAAATACCCAAAAGTTTGTATCGTATTACTGCTTTGAGCAATAGGCTTTAGGCTGTAAGCTAATATAAAATAATGATTCAAAAATGCTTAAAGCATAAGCAAGAAAAACAATGAGCGATTTTTTATCAAAACTGAAAGGTATTTTTATTGTTCAAACTCCCACCGACGGGCAACCTTCCGAAGCTATGCCAGCAAAAACGGATGTTGCAGCAACAACTCCTAAAGTTGAGGTGGCAATGCCAACGGGCAAAGTTTCTGACAAGTTTTACGAGATTTTGTTTGGGGCAATGGAAGCAAATAATCAATCTGGGTTTGATTATTTAGAGTATAAAAAGTCTTTGCAAACACTTGCCAAAATGCCAATGGATGAAGCAACACGATATAGTTCGGCTTATGCTGCGGCACAAGCAATGGGTGTATCGAGCCAAGCTTTGAAAGATTCGGCACAGTTTTATCTGAATGTATTAAAGACCGAAGACTCAAAATTTCAAGAATCGGTCAATTCTCAACGACAAAAACAAATCGGGAGTAAAGAAAAAGCAATTACAGACCTTGATGCTACCATTAAAGCCAAAGGCGAGCAAATAGCTAAACTTACGCAAGAAATAGCAGCCCACCAAGAAGATATGGGCAAAATGAAAGCTGAGATTTCGGAAGCAGTGGTGAAAATAGAAACAACCCTAAGCGATTTTCATGCAACATACAGCGATTTAATTGGGCAAATTGGACAAGATGTTGAAAATATGAAAAAATATTTGAAGTAAATGCAAAATTGATTTTGCTGCAGATTGTTTTCACTCTAAAAAATCTGTAACTAAAATAGCCATTACAACAAAATAAATATTACCTAAACCAGAAGGAGGTTAGCCCCTCTCTCAACGGTTATCAATCATAAAATAAACAAAACCCCCTTTTAGGGGCTGGGGGTGTGTCATCAAAAAATGGAATTACAAGAATCAAAACCTAAATCATTTTGGAATCGTCCTGAGGGAACAACGGGAATGTTATTCGCCGCAGGTGCATTATTGGGCGGAGGCTATTTGCTTTATCAATCATTACCATTTCTGATAACTTTGGCATCAAATACACTCTATTTGGCAGGTTTATTGATAGTTTTGGCAGCGGTTATTTATATGATTCTTGACCCAAAAATGCGTAATTTGATTTTTTATATCTATAAAAGTATCATGCGTTGGGTTACGGGATTATTCATTCAACTCGACCCAATCGGAATCTTGAAAACGTATATTGATGAGCTTCAAGGAAATTTGGGTAAGATGAATCAGCAAATCTCAAAGCTAAAAGGGCAGATGATAAATTTGAAAACTATCATCGAAAATAACAAGAAACAGATTCAAAATGACCTCACTTTGGCAAGCAAAGCCAAAGAAACCGACAAACAAGCCATGATGGTACTGAAAGCTCGTAAGGCAGGACGTTTGCAAGAATCGAACATGAAACTCGATGATTTATACAAAAAGATGGAAATTCTTTACCGAGTTTTGGGTAAAATGTACGAGAATTCAGAAATCATGCTTGAAGACATTAAAGACCAAGTGGTTGTGAAAGAGCAAGAACGTAAGGCAATTCGTGCGAGCCACTCAGCAATGCGTTCGGCCATGAATATTATGAACGGAGACAAAGACCAACGTCAAATGTTTGATATGGCCATGGAATCAATCACCGATGATGTGAGCCAAAAAGTAGGTGAAATGCAACGTTTCATGGAAGTTTCTTCCAACTTCATGGATTCGATTGACCTACAAAATGGAGTATTTGAAGAAGAAGGTTTAAATATGTTGGAGAAGTGGGAAAAAGAGGGTGTATCGCTTCTTTTGGGCGATGATAAAAAAGCCCTAATTGCAGGAAGTAGTGTTTCTTCGAGTAAATCTTCGGGAAATCAGTACGATAAATTATTTGAATAAATTTTGCATAAAAATAGGGATTGCCGTTATGCAATCCCTATTTTTTATGAACGGATTTCAGTATCAGCTCTTTATCGCATTACTTCAATAAACTTCCCATCTTGATATTTGATAATCGGAACAATTTGATTTTCGTTTGAACCATTCGTATAATCAAAACCATCCAGCGTGTAGCCTTGCGTATATTCAATGGCATTTAAGGCTGTACGAAGTTGACTCTTTCCATTATTGAGCATTCGTGCATAAAAAAGCATCATATCATATCCCCAATAACTGTAATAAGAAGGCGAGATATTTTGTTCATTGAAAAAAATACTGCGGAAGTTCTTAACCTCATCTTTATCTCGATTGATATAGTCTAATTGAATCAATGAAAGTTCTCGGTTGAAAATATTGAGCGAAGAACCTTCAAAATCAAAGGCTGATGAAGCTGCTATGATTGGTGAAGTAACCTTCTTTTTATCCAAAGCATTGATAACTTTTCCACCGAAAGTAGCTTCACTGCCTGAAATAAAGACATGGCTTGGTCGGCGACGAGTGTCTATATCTTCGGGATTTGTGAACTTCTTTATAGTTATTACTTCAACACCTGCTTTGATAGCTTCATCACGATAAGCATAAGCAAATGTGGAATCTTTTCGAGTATTTCCAAAGTAAATCGCTACTGTACTACCAATGGTCTGAGTTTTCATGTATTCCAATGCCTTCGCTGATTGTGTTTCAAAGGATGGTGCTGCCAAAAAAGTGTTTTTATCGCTGTTTATTAATTGTCGATTATTCGATAACGGATGCACCTGCACTATATCATTCGATTTGGCGAAATTATTGGCAATTTTATTGGCTTCAGGGTAAAGTGGTCCAATCAATAAATCGACTTGTGAAAACTGGTTATCTTCGACCAAAGCCGAAATCAGACTTGCGTCACGGTCAATATCAAAAGTCAATAAATTAATATTAATTTGTTCGGCTTCGAGTCTATTTTTCGCCAATTTCATTCCTGCGTATAAATCATAAATATACTGATTGGCTCGGTTAGATTTACTGGCATCAAAATCATTAAGTCTGAAAGGCAGTAATACTGCAATATTCACTGTACCTTTATTTTCTCCTTTGTGTGGCGGATTGGGTTTCTTTTGAGTAGATGTTTTTTCTCCTAAATTAAAACGATTGGTTAGACGGTCAGAAATTTCTAAATCTTCTTTGCTTACATTGCGGCTTTTCTGAATATTATCTACAAGTAGTTGAGCGATAATTACGTTATTCGGAAATTTTTGATTAAGTTGTTTGAGCTGTGTGCGGTCAGTTACTTTACTGAAATGATAGTAAAGCATATTTTCAATATCTTTTTTCAGAATTGTTCCTGAAATACGGTTGAGGTATTGCATGCCTTCATCGACATAATTATCGGATAAAGCAGCATTGGCATAGAGATAATACGCTTCATCTATTTTATCCCAATCAGGGAAACGCTCAAAAAGTTGACGTAAAACGATGCGTGTCTCGAAAAACTTATTTTGTTTGAATGAACACAGGGCGTGATAAAAATGAGCATAAGGGACCATCGAATTTGAATACTTTCGATTGGTGAGCGGAGTTAGTTCACTTTGAGCTTCAAAATACTGTTGAGCAGCATATAATTGTACTGCTTTTTTGTATTTTAGGGCA
Source organism: Cytophagaceae bacterium (assembly GCA_027488335.1). GTDB lineage: Bacteria > Bacteroidota > Bacteroidia > Cytophagales > Spirosomataceae > Emticicia. Next base: position 10,863 of record JAIYBU010000215.1, on the reverse strand, counting down.
TATTCCCTTTCTGAAAGAGTGGCCTGTTGAGCCACTAATGCGTGCGTTATCAGCAAAAGGATGAAAAGACCATATAACCTTTTCATAGGATAGAGGTTTAGTTAAGTTTGATGATGGATGTCTGATGTTGAATGCTTGATTTAGTAATTATGCGATTTATCTTTTGCCTTAAAGCTAAGAACGAATCTTCTATACTACTAAATATTTATCGTACGGCGACTCCGTATGAAGCAAACACTCATCATCAAACATCCCAACATTAAAGAATTTATTTTTTCTTCTTCTTTTCGTCGTTTTGTGCTTTACGATTCTCCTCAGCCAATTTTACTTGATTTTCCATGAATTGGGCAAACTTGCCTTTTTTTGCAGCTTGCGGATTCGCTTTGAACTTAGCCTTATTTTCGTCTAAGATTTTGCGAATTTTATCTTCATCAACGAATCGACGCACAATTTGTTGTTGAGCAATCGTTACAACGTTTGAAACCAAATAATAGAAGCTCAATGCAGCAGGGAAACTATTTAATACAAAAAAGAACACAATCGGGAAAACATAACTCATTTTCTTCATGTCGATTGGCCCTGGCTGGTCTGGCGTGATTTGGTTATTATAATAAGTAAACGCCAAACTCGAAATCGTCATCAAAACCACAAACAAACTAATGTGATTGCCCACAACTGGTAAATTTGTAGCCCAACTGATAGGATAATCATACGTTGAAAGGTCAGATGCCCACAAGAAGTTTTTCTGACGGAACATAATCATGTTTGGAAACAAGAAAAACACCGACATCAAAATAGGCATTTGCAATAACATCGGTACACAACCACTCAGCGGATTGACACCCACTTGTTGGTAGAGTTTCATTTGTTCTTGTTGCATTTTTACTTGGTCATCTCCCACTTTTTCTTTCAATTCAGCGAGTTCAGGTGCCATTACACGCATTTTAGCCGAACTAATATACGACTTATAAATGAGTGGCGTTAGCAACGTTTTCAAGACCAATACAACCACAATAATCAATAAACCGTAGTTGCTCATAAATGATTCTGCCAATTTGAAAAGCGGCACAAACACATAGCGGTTGATAGGTTTCACGAAATCATAGCCTAAGTAAACATTGCGGTGGAAACCGTCAGCCACGGTTTTTACTATATCATAATCGTTTGGACCGAAATAAAAACGGAAATTCCCTTTGCCTGTTTTTAGGTCAGAAATAGCCAAATTTGCATCAACTTCAACAGTTTTTACAATATCATTATTGTTTTCTGGTGTAACCAATTTAAGTTTAGCACCAGTCAATGGCTGATTTTTAGCCACAAAACCTGATACAAAATATTTTTGTTTGAATGAATACCATTTAATTGGGTCTTCGGCAGCTAAATCGGCATTGCCAGCTGCATTTGCTCCTAAATCATCGAATTCATCTTCTTTGGCATTCCAATAGTTAATTTGAGCTGATTTGCGGTTTTCTGCAATATCATGCTCTAATACTTTTAGATTATCTTGCCAGAAAAATCTTGCTGGTTGGTTTTGCACAAGAGCATCTACACCGACAAAATTAATGTCATAATCAATCGTGTAGCCTTTGCCCTTGATGGTATAAATTTGGTCAATGTATTGGTTTTGACCTAAAGTTAGGCGAAAAGTAACTTTAGTTGAATCTCCTTCTTTCAAAACTGTTGGTTTTGAGTCAGAAGTAAAATAAAGTTTCTTTAAATCAACTTTGCCTTTATTAGTCTGAACCTCTAAGCTCATCGTTGAACTTTTAGAGTCGAATAAAACCAACGGATTTTTTGCTCCTTTCTGAAAGTCTGAATACGTTGAGTAATTTTTCAGAACCGCTTCTTTGATTGAGCCACCAAGTGTGCTAAAAGTGAATTTAGCATCTTGGTTTTCGATAATAATATCTTGGGCTGTACCTGTGGCTGCACTTGCAAAATCACCAAAAGCGGCTTTTAGAGCAGTTGTATCTGTCGATACATTAGGTGTAGCGATGGTTTTAGCTTCAGTTTTTGGTGCAACTTTCGCAGGTTGTTCGGGTGGAGTTTGTGGCATGAAATACATGTAACCTGCCCACATACACATCAACAACACGATACCAATTAGCTGGTTTCTATCTACTAATTTTTCCATTAAAGTTTAAAAATACGTAAAAAATATAAAGGCACTCACTGAGAGCTGCCGTATTCTACTACAAAATTCGCAAAGATTAGTTATAAATCCTAATCAAGTATCTGACACTTAGACCGTTAATCATAAAATAGCCTCATAACTTCAATAAAATAATGAAAGTTATAAGGCTACGAATGAAAATTTGCTTAATTTCTGAAAGAATTCGGAAAGTTTAAGCGTATATTATTTCTTTTTTGATGCCGAAAAATCAATGGCTGCTTTCACAAAATTTACAAAAAGCGGATGCGGGTTCATTACCGTACTTTTTAACTCTGGGTGAAACTGAACGCCAATAAAATATGGGTGGTTTGGTAATTCAACGATTTCTACCAACCCACTGTCAGGGTTTACGCCCGAAATTACCATTCCTGCTGCTTCGTAATCTTTTAAATATTTATTGTTGAACTCCCAACGATGGCGGTGACGCTCTCTGATGTTGGCTTTGCCATAAATTTTACGAGCTAACGTTTTATCTTTTGTTTTGCAAGCATAAGCTCCCAAACGCATCGTGCCGCCTTTGTCGGTTACGGTTTTTTGTTCTTCCATCAAATCAATGACGGGGAATTGCGTTTCGGGAAACATTTCGGTAGAATGTGCATCGGCCAACCCAATTACGTTTCGTGCAAATTCGATACAAGCCATTTGCATTCCCAGACAGATTCCGAAGAATGGAATATTGTTTTCACGTACGTATCTTACTGCTGCAATTTTCCCTTCAATACCACGCTCTCCAAAACCTGGGGCAACCAAAACGCCATCAAGTCCTTTAAATTTCTCAGCACTGTTATCTACTTGTAGACTTTCTGAGTGAATCCACTCAATAGTAACTTTACATTTGTTGGCTGCTCCAGCATGAATAAATGCTTCGATGATTGATTTATAGGCATCTTTTAGCTCAACGTATTTTCCTACCAAACCAATTTTTACGTGTTCACCTGGATTTTTATATCTATCCAAGAAGCCTTTCCATGCTTCCATGTCGGCGTCTTGGTCGTTATAAATATCAAGCATATAAAGCACACGCTGGTCGAGGCGTTCTTTTTGCATCAACACAGGTACATCATATATGGTTTCGGCATCCATTGCTTCAATAACCGAATTTTGCTCAACATTACAGAAAAGGGCAATTTTTCGACGAATATCAGCAGGAAGTGGATGCTCGGTGCGGCAAACAATAATATCAGGTTGTACGCCCGATTCTTGTAGCATCTTTACCGAGTGTTGCGTTGGTTTAGTTTTTAACTCGCCAGCCGAACTCAAATAAGGAACAAGTGTTAAGTGTATTGTGAGCAAATTATCCGAGCCTAAATCCCATTTTAATTGACGAACAGCTTCTACGAATGGCAATGATTCAATATCACCAACACATCCTCCTAATTCGGTAATAACGATGTCGTATTCGCCAGTTTCACCCAATTGTAAGATATTACGCTTGATTTCGTCGGTAATGTGCGGAATAACCTGTACGGTTTTTCCAAGATAATTTCCACGGCGTTCGTTGGTAATTACGTTGTAATAGATACGTCCAGTTGTTACGTTGTTGGCTTGTGAAGTTGGAACATTCAAGAAGCGTTCGTAGTGACCTAAATCGAGGTCTGTTTCTGCTCCATCATCGGTTACATAGCATTCGCCGTGTTCGTACGGATTGAGTGTACCGGGGTCAACGTTAATATACGGGTCAAATTTTTGAATGGTTACTGATAGTCCTCTGGCTTGCAGAAGTTTGGCGAGAGAAGAGGCGATAATACCCTTGCCGAGGGAAGATGTTACACCGCCTGTAACGAAAATATACTTTGGATTACGTGTGTGCGGCAATCCGCTTTGCCCGCTTACTGACATGAGATTTTTTGTCTTTGATTACGGGATACAAAGGTACGGAATTTTGCTGGATTCTGTGAACTAAAAAAAGAGATTTGTCTTTTTTTAGTTGCAAATATTTGATTATAAGTTCTTTATGAAACGAAATTTATTTACAAGTATAATTGTAGCTTTCATCGTACGTTTCTTCTTTGTCGTTTTGCTTTTTTGTTACCTTCACTTTAGAAGCATAGCCATCGGGCGTGTATTCGTATTTGTAAGTATAAGTTATGTCGCCGTTATCGTTATAAATTCTGGTTGAAGTAACGTTATTTTTATTCTGAAAATAAGTGGTATTTTCGCTACCGATAGTTGCGGAAAAAATTGTAAAATAAATGGTTAAATTATTGAGTGGGGTGTTGATATAAGGCGATTTTTTATCATCAAAACTTAGGTTTTCGAGAAGAAGTCTGTTTTTGCCATTTTCTAACAGATACATTTTTTTAATGTTGTTATTGGCATCATATTCAAAGGTTGTCACTAAAATATTATCAAAAACTGGCATGGTTAAATCAATTCTTTCGATTTGCTGTTTTGTGTTGGTATAAACTTTACTACTAAACTCGAAAGGTTTACCTCGGCTGTCTTTTCCCAAGAAATTAATCAAAGAAAGAATCTCTTTGCTATCATAGTCGTAAGTAATGTAATACGATTCATCAAACGAACTGGCTACTTTTTTTGGTAGATTATTTTCGTATGAAATTTGATTAAAATCTGGAAAGCCATCGAACGCAATTAGTTGATTTTTAGTGTTATAGCTTAAATTATAAACTACACCGTGGCCATGGTCTGCTTCTTTCAGGTAGCATAGTTTCTGAGTAGCAACCACTTCTTGCTCTTTTAAAAGTTTTATTTCATTATTACTACATGCAAAAAAAACAATGATAGTACCTATTAGGCTTAGTATGAGTGTATATCTCGGTTTCAACAAAAACATTACAGTGCGATTGAATTGTTTGGCTATGTATAATTAACCTAATCAACCATTAAATTATTGTTTATAGCAAAAATCTTGCAATAAACTTGCCAATTAAGTTTCTATCGAGAAAATAAAATATGACCATAATTGAGTTTTTTTTGACTCAAATTAGTTATTTTTACTTCGGTATATCCCAAAATGACATGTATCATTTATGACTGATGAAAAAAGCATTGATGCTAACGTATATTGTGCTTGCTATTATCGACTTAATAAACTGCACATTACCTGGTCAGGAAGTAAGCATGTGGCTTCGACCTTTTCAGATGTTTATCTTGCTTCTTTGGATAAATCAACACAAAAATTCGCTAATATCCAAAATCTTAATGACTTTTACTTTACTGATGGCCGTAATTATCGAATTTGTATTCTGTAAATATGGTTCTTCTCTCGAAAATACAATCATTCTTCTTATCATGGTTAAGAATTTTTTTCTTAGCTATTTACTCTATAAAGATATCAATCAACTACAATTCACCCGAAAGCTTTTACGGTGGGCTTTTAGCTACATTGCGGTTTTCTTAGTTATTTGTGCATTGGTAGGAGGGAAAAATAATATTTCGGCATACTTATTAGCGATTCAATCAGCTATTATTCTACTACTCATTTCATTACGAAAAAGTGATAGTACAATTTTCCGACATCGGTATTTAGGTTATTGTTTGATGATTTTTTCACTTATTTTTGGTAAAATTTTATTTTATGATTCCAGATGGTTCATTGAATTGATTGACCGATTCTCATTTGTTTTTGGGCATTTTTTGTTTTTTGCAGGATTATTAAATCTAAAGTTATTTCCCATCAAATCAAACACTTTAGAGTATCAAACAGTTAAGTAATCATAGATAAAAATTTTATGATTAGTAAAGCTGAGCTGAGTAATTATCGAGCTTTGGGCGATAAAGAAGCAGATGAAATTATCGACCAAATTGTTAAGCAAAACGGAGTCGCTTATTTACGTCAATTGATGCCTTTTCTATCTGATTATCAGAACCTTAGTTTTCAAAATCAATCTCCTATTCTTCAAACATTTTTGTCTATCAATGCCACATTTCCAACTTTTTACGACAAAAAACAACTCATTCGTGCGACTAATTTTTACCGAGAAAATCAGCAAAATATTGGATTAATTCTGGGCCTTTACTCACTTCCATATTGCTACTTGGGAGCGGATGGAGCGAAGGTTTTGTATATGTCGGAAAGAATCAAAAATGATACCTATAAACGCTTGACAGAAACAGGTAGTTTTCTGAAAGCTGTGATGAATTATGACAATTGGCAGAGCGAACGAATGTTTGCTATTTGTTTGAAAGTCAGACTTTTACATGCAGTAATTAGGTATTTTACACTTCATAGCAAACAATGGAATTGGGCTTGGGGATACCCAATTAACCAAGAAGATATGTTGGGAACAAATTTGGCTTTTTCGCTTGTGGTATTGCGTGGCATGGAAAAATTGGGCTATTCGGTTGATAAATCGTATGAAGATGCTTACATCAATACTTGGAATGTGATTGGTTTTTTGTTGGGTGTAAAGCAAGAAATGATGCCCGAAAGTTATTTAGAAGCTGTAAAAATAGATAAACTCATAGCCGAGCGACAATTTCGTGAATCCATTGAAGGTCAGCAACTTACGGCTTCGTTGATGAAAGTTATTCGTTCGTTTGCACCCAGTGAACTCACGGCCGACTTACTGCAATCGCAGTCTCGAATGCTTCTCGGTGAAAAATATGCCAAAATGCTTGGCATTGCCGAAACAAATATCCCAAACACTTTGTTGAAAGTATATAACACAACATCGGTTTTGATGTCAAAAGTTTTTTAGATTGTAGAACAAGTTTCTAACTTGTCTCGTTGACATTTGAGCTAAAACTTTATTGCTATAACTGACAGGCTGGAAACCTGTCCTATATATTATGACACAAGAAAAAATAAGACAAGCATACACCGAATACGTACTCGAAAATGGGAAACAGCCAGAGTCGGTTTATGCTTTTTGCAAGAAATTGAAGATTAAAGAAGAGGCTTTTTATGAGGAGTATTCTTCGTTTCCGCAGATAGAAAGTGAGATTTGGAAAGCTTTATTTATTGAAGCCCGTGCTGCAGCCGAGCGTGAAGAAGTGTATCAAAATTATTCTGTTCGTGAGAAACTATTGGCGTTTCTTTACACTTGGATTGAGACTTTAAAGAAAAATCGTAGCTACATTCTGAAATCGTACGAAGGTTTTCAGAAACCAATTTATGCTAAGCGTAACGCTCACTTGGCCGATTTTAAGGCTTCTTTCTATGATTATGTAAACGAACTTTTGATGGAAGCCCGTGAAACTCGTGAAGTTGAACAACGCCCAATTCCACAATTAATGCAGCGTTATCCCGACCTATTTTGGACAAAAACGCTTTTTGTGCTTGATTTTTGGATAAATGATACCAGCAAGGCTTTCGAGAAAACCGATACCATGATTGAGAAAACCGTCAATACGGCTTTCGATTTGTTGGGTCGTTCGCCGCTCGATTCATTATTTGATTTAGGAAAGTTTATTTTTCAGAATAGAAAGTAAAGTTGTAGGACAGGTTTTGTAACCTGTCGAAAGCTATACATCAAAAAAACAGGTTACAAACCTGTTCTACAAGATTATGAATTCACAAGAAAGTATCCCCACATCAAAAGTTGCTCGTGCTACGCAATTTGCCAAAGCGGGCGTGAAAGTTGGCGGTAATTATATCAAACATTATAGCAAAAAAATCTTTGACCCATCGCTTACCAAAGAGCAACTTCACCAAGATAATGCCGCCGATGTCTATGACACACTTAGCAATCTGAAAGGTAGTGCCTTGAAAGTAGCTCAAATGATGAGCATGGATAAAAACCTACTTCCGAGAGCATATACTGATAAATTTGCGATGTCGCAATATTCGGCTCCGCCTTTGTCGGCACCGTTGGTTATCAAGACTTTCAAGAAATATTTTGATAAATCGCCCTCTGAAATTTTCGATAAGTTTGATTTGAAAGCTGAAAATGCGGCTTCAATCGGGCAAGTGCATAAGGCTGAAAAAAACGGTAAAAAATTGGCCGTGAAAATTCAATATCCAGGTATTGCCGATAGTATTAGTTCAGATTTAAAAATGGCTCGTCCGTTGGCGGTGCAATTATTAAACTTGAATGATGCAGAAATCGACCGCTATTTCAAGGAAGTGGAAGAAAAATTACTCGAAGAATCGAACTATGAATTAGAATTACAACGTTCGGTCGAAATCACGAATGCGTGTAGTCATATTCCAGATTTGTTTTTTCCGAAATATTATTCAGAATATTCATCGAAAAGAATCCTGACGATGGATTGGATTGAGGGAATGCACCTAAAAGAATTTTTAGATACCAATCCTTCGCAAGAAGTACGTAATAGAATTGGCCAAGCTCTTTGGGACTTTTATGACTATCAGATGCACACGCTTCGCCAAGTGCATGCCGACCCACACCCAGGGAATTTCTTGATGACACCTGACGGACGTTTAGGTGTGATAGATTTTGGCTGTGTGAAAGTAATTCCTGATGATTACTACCAAAATTATTTTGCCTTAATAAACCCCGATACGCTCGAAGATGAAGCCGAAATTCAACGAATTTTCTGGACATTGGAGTTTATCGTAGAAGAAGATTCTCCGCAGAAAAGGGTGTTTTTCTCAGATTTATTCAAACAGATGATTGAATTATTGGGCCGTCCGTTCAATGCCAATACGTTTGATTTCGGACAAGCAGGCTACGTTGATGAAATTTATGCGTTCTTCGATTATGTGGCGAAATTGCCCGAATTGAAAGACTCAAAAGCAGCTCGTGGTTCGCAACATGGTTTGTACGTAAACCGCACATATTTTGGTCTTTATACAATCTTAAATGATTTGAAAGCAGAGATAAAGACCACTAAACCTGATTGGCTCACGCCTAAGCATTTGAAAGGGGAATTGGTTTGATTTGAAGAAATTTAATGTATTTGTTGTTAATCCCGTAGAGACGTTGCATTGCAACGTCTCTACTTTTTTATAGTCATTTAATTGCAAAATCCCATATTTTGGTTTTAGTTTGTTTATACTTTAAACCTATGATGTATGGCAATTTAGAAATTGGTTCGCCGAAGTGATTGCTTTACTACAAAAACCTATGAAAAAATTTACATTCTCGCTCGTGTTTTCGTGCTTCTGCATGATACTTTTTGCTCAGGAAAGCACATCCATTTCTTCACCAAATAAGCAAATTACTCTCAAAATTGTATCGGCCGAAAACGGTAATTTATCTTATCAAGTTTCGTACAAAAGTAAAACGATTATTGAGTCATCAACGCTTGGTTTTGCTTTAAAACGTCCAGAAATTATGTTGAATAAATTTCAGCTTATTGGTGTAGATTCGAGCAGTGTTGATGAAACTTGGAAACCCGTTTGGGGCGAAGTGAGTAGTATTAGAAATAACTATAAACAATTGATAGTTAAGGTTAAAGACAAATCGAAGCCCGAAATTCTATTAAATATTATCTTCCGAGTTTTTGATGATGGTGTAGGTTTTCGATACGATTTTCCGAAAGAGTCATCTATCAAACATTTTATTGTGAAAGATGAATTGACCCAATTTAATTTGGCAGGAAATCATCAAGCGTTTTGGATTCCTGGCGATTATGATACTAACGAATATCTATATAATACTACAAAGTTGAGCGAGATTGACGCCCTAAAAGCAGCAAAAAAAGAAACTGATATTGCCTTACAGACTATTATTGGAGCTAATACCGTTCAAACGCCTTTGATGATGAAAACCGCCGATGGTATTTACATCAATATGCATGAGGCGGCGTTGCTGAACTACCCAGCCATGAATATTACGCTCGATAAAACTACGTTTACTTTTACCTCACATTTAGTACCCGATGCCGTTGGAAATAAGGCATATTTACAATCACCTTTCCAAACACCGTGGCGGACTATTATTGTGAGTGATAAAGCCACCGAAATTCTTTCATCGAAACTGATTCTGAACCTAAACGAGCCTTCAAAAATCACCGATGTTTCGTGGATAAAACCTCAGAAGTTTATCGGAATGTGGTGGGAAATGCACGTTGGAAAATCGAGTTGGTATTTAGAGGGGGGTAAACACGGGGCAAATACCGAAAATGTAAAAAAATACATTGATTATGCGGCCAAACACGGTTTTGATGGTGTTTTGGTAGAAGGTTGGAACGAAGGTTGGGAAGATTGGTTTGGCAACTGGAAAGAAAACGTATTCGATTTCGTAACGCCTTACAACGATTATAATATTGACGAACTCACGGCTTATGCCAAGGCCAAAGGCGTAAGAATAATCATGCACCACGAAACTTCGGGGTCGGCAACTAACTACGAGCGTCATTTCGATAAGGCTTATAAATTTATGCAAGACCACCACATGAACACCGTAAAAACGGGTTATGTTGGACGAATTATTCCTCGTGGCGAGCATCACGATAGCCAATGGATGGTGAACCATTATCAACGTGTCGCTGAAAAAGCGGCAGAGTATAAAATCATGGTAGAAGCTCACGAACCTGTACATCCAACGGGTTTGCACCGAACTTACCCAAATTGGTTGGCCAATGAAGCCGCTCGTGGAAATGAATTTAACAATGCCCCAAACCTCGGACTTACACCCGAACATGAAACAATTCTGCCTTTTACGAGGCTAATGGGTGGTCCGATGGATTATACACCAGGTTTTTTTCATTTTCAACTCAATCAATATGATGCTTCTCGCACGACTCGTGTGAAAACTACTTTGGCAAAACAACTGGCTTTGTACGTAACAATGTATAGCCCACTACAAATGGCGGGCGAT
>JAIYBU010000059.1 GCA_027488335.1 Cytophagaceae bacterium | reverse complement strand
CCCTCGAAATGAAGCTTTCAAGAGCTGAAAGTTCTCCAAATTTTATTTTTCTAAAAACTGGTTATGAAGAAGAAAAAGTATTACTCGACGATATACTTTACATCGAAGCCGAAGGCAATTATATGGCGTATGTGCTACCCAACAAAAAACTTCTATGCCGACAAAACATTGGTGAATGCACAACACAACTTCCTGCAAATCAGTTCGTTAGAGTTCATCGCTCCTATATTGTAGCGGTGAGTAAAATACAAAAAATCACCCGCCAATCGGTATGGGTGGCGGGTGAAGAAATATCGGTTGGAGCTTCGTATGAAGATAAACTCAGTGAAATTCGACTAAAATTAAAATTATAAACTGAATATAACTGTATTTTCTTTATTTGCCCTTCTTTTTCAAATTATTCTCCAATAGAAAAACGCCATTTTTATTGACAATAATAATGTCGAGTTTGCCATCTTTATTCATATCAGCAACCGTTACGTTGAGTCCCGAACCCGAATCATTATCAATGATGTGTTCAGTCCAGTAGGGTTGCTTTTTTGAGTCAAACTCAAAATACATCAAAATTGGAGCGTCAGCATCACCATTATCTCGGCCGTTATGAGCCAAATAGCGTTTACCTGTGATGTATTCTTTTTTCCCATCGCCATTCAAATCAGCCATGATTGAGGAGTGCGTTTGAGCCGTAGTGGTGCTAATGGTGTGAGTTTTAAAATCTATTTTCCCGTTTTCGTTGACTTGTTCATGATACCACACCCCCAAAGCGTGAGCTGATGCCGCTACGACATCGTTTTTGCCATCGCCGTTTACATCAAAAACTTGCATGTGAGAGCATGGTTCACCCAAATTTGCAGGATGAAATTCCCAATTTCCACCATTAAGGTCTTTTGTTCCTTGAAACCACCCTTCACGAATAACAACGTCTTTTATTCCATCATTATTAATATCGCCATAGCCAATTCCGTGCGAAAACATTTCTGTTCCTGCTACTTTTTCTTTGGTTAAATTAAATCTTTTCCACGTAGTTTCCCCCTTTTTACTCGGTGATTTTAGCCAAACAATTTGTTTTTTGGCCTTATCTCCGCACAAAATATCCAATCTTCCATCACCATCCATATCCACAAAATTGGGAGATTCGTTGGATATTCCTACCGAATCAGCAATGATATGCTTTTTCCATTCGCTTACTTGTTGTTTTTTGGGGTTTTCAAACCAAAAAGCAGGTTTTCCAGGGTAGTCAATAATCACGACGTCGTCCCAGCCATCCAGATTTACGTCCATTCCGAAATTAAGGAATGAATTACTGTATTCTTCACGAGGTTTGAATACCTTTGAAGGAGCCATTTCATGTCGAGTCCAATTGGGAGCTTCAAACCAATAATAGCCCGCTACAATGTCAAGATTGCCATCTTTGTTCAAATCAGCCACAGCCCCACCTTCTGATAGAAATTCTCTTGAAAGTATAGTTTTTTTGAAATCTTGGGCAAAAGAAGCCAATGATGCTATGCTCAGGATAACTTGCAGGAATATTTTGAAATATTTTTTCATCTTAATTATCGCTTAAATTTGAGATTAATGAGTATGATTGTGGTTTCCGCTATCTGTGGTTGAATTATTTGTTCTTTTTTTCATGTATTCTAAAAACTTAGGAATCGGGCTTTTTTCTGCCATCTGAATTGCTCTTTTGGCATCAACATCGGCCAAAGGCTCGGCAGCATACCAAATCATCAACGGTAAATTATGGTCGGCAATATCTTCTGTTTTTTGAGCAAGGGCTTCCACAACTTCCCAACGCTTGTTTGGTTCGATTCTTTGCATGGCAGATGCCAAATAAAGTCTTACCAATGCCGATTTATCGGTTTTAGCCATTACCCCAAATTGTTTTAAAGCCTCCGCCGAAACAACATTATTTTCGGCCAAAAGCTGAATTGCCCAGCTTCTGATATATTCATTTGGATTTGACAATAAATCTATCAATTCTTTTTCCGAAAGTCCATTCGTGACATAAAGCGACCATAATGCTCTTAGCTTACGAGTAATATCTGGATTTGTATTCAGAATGACTTTCAAAGCATCATGTATTTGCTTATTTCCGCCTCTTTCCTGCAAAATAGTTCTTGCCTGACGCACATACCATTCGTTCGGATTTAACTGATAATTCACCAATTCTAAGTCAGTTGATTTGCGTAAATCGATTTGTATCCATTTATCGGTTTCGTAACTAATCTTAAAAATCCGTCCCATCGTTTTATCATGCACATCAGGGTTTGGACTATGGCATTGGTTTTTATCGTACCAGTCAATCGCAAAGACTGACCCGCTTGGGTCGTATTTAAAATTGAGCCACTGCGACCAACTATCATTCATGGGCATAAAGTCTTTTTTATGCTTACCCACATAGCCAGAGCCTTCACGGGTCAATTCATCAATGTTTAACCTCGCACCATTGATATTATTCATGAAAATATTATTACGGTATTCTTTCGGCCAATTATTACCGCCCAAATATATCATTGCTCCTGCGTGGGCGTGTCCGCCACCTGCAGCTGCCGAACGGAAATTACCCGCATGAGGCCCACGGTCGCCCAGATAATGAGCATGGTCAGCAATGGTTTTAATATCATCATAAATATACGGATTGAAATGTTTGCCACCTTGACGCACATAACGCCCACCTTGAATCATGTGGTATAAATGCGGAATCACACAGGCAGTAATAAAGGCGTGGCCATAATCATTGAAATCTAAACCCCATGGATTGCTTGTGCCTTCGGCAAAGAGTTCAAAAATATGCTTCGTTGGGTGGTATCGCCAAATACCTGCATTAAGTTTGGTACGTTGGTCGTCGGGTGTACCGGGTTTTCCGACTTTTGAATGAGTGAAAACTCCGTGCGTACCATAAAGCCAACCATCAGGCCCCCAGCGTAAGCTATTGAGAGTTTCGTGCGTATCTTGTGTTCCCCAGCCATCTAACAATTTTTGTGGCTCACCCGTTGGTTTATCGGTAGTAAAATCGGTTGGAATAAATAATAAATAAGGAGCAGCTCCAACCCAAACTCCACCCATGCCAACCTCTATACCACTGACAAGGTTTAGATTTTCGATGAAAACTTTACGGCTATCGAGTGTTCCATCACCGTTGGTGTCTTCAAAAATCAAGATTCTATCTCGTCCTTGACCTTCTGGGGCAGGTACAGGATAAGTATGTCCTTCTACTACCCAAAGTCTTCCACGCCAATCAATCGTAAAAGCAATCGGGCGTACAATATCTGGCTCAGCAGCGGCCAACGTAATCTTAAAACCCTTGGGTGGTGTCATGGCTTTTGCGGCCTCAATTCCCGAAAGACCAGCATTGATGACAGGGTCGAGTGGTGGTAAAACAATTATATCTTTTTGAAATAATTCGTTTTGAAAATCTGGTCGTGAAGGATAAAATAAGAAATTATCAAAATTGATATGTGCCAATTTATCATTCGGAATGTATGGTATTTGCGAAATACCCGTTTCTTTATCTATAATTCTGATAAAGATATTTTTATTAAGATATTTTCTTAAATCGACAACCACTGGTTGAAGAGTAGCTCTCCCCTGACCTGTTGATTGAAAAATAACCTTTTTAGTATCGACCAACACAATTTCTACACGAGTATCTTGCAAAGCCCCACCCGATACCATAAACGAAGCATAAGGTTGGGTTACGGCGAAAGGAACAGAAGTCAAAGTTCCTGTCAATTTGTAATTAATAGTTCCACCCGAACTAAGGAAGTTTTTACCTTCAAAACCAATCGTCATGTCTTTATCATGGATAGGCGATGGGTCAGCATTAATCAATGGGCTTGTAAAAGCATCGCCAGTGGCAGTCCAATCACGTAAATCGCCTGTTTCAAAGTTAAGGTTGAGCGGTTTTCCATTTTTCATGGGTAGTTTACCAACCACAACTTTTTCAATTATCTCTCCTTCTACCACTTCCAATTTCCCAACCATACCAGCAGCACGATGGCCAGGAACAGTACAATAGTAAGTATCATTTTTATCTGCAATAAATGTGACGCTCGATTTTGAGCCTTTTTCAGAAACAGTTCCGCTTTTTATACCCAGTTTCTCTAAGGCAATATCGTGGGTCATTACTTCTCCATTGACGATATTGATTCTCACTCTACTCCCTTTTTTTACTTTTAAAATTGGATTTCTTGTGCCATTCTTGAAGAAATAGCCCAACATGGTGGTTTCGAGCGTGAACTCTTTGTCGATTTTTGTGGTATCTTGGGCATAGACTGAAGGAAGAATAGTCACCCCAAAAAGCAGGAGTAAAAGGAAACGTGATTTGTACATTGTTTTTATTTTAAGGTTGAATAGTTTTGTTGTAATTCCTATTTTGTTGCCTTCGGCTTCGCTCAGGCAACGAAAAAAAGAACTGAACACTAAGGTAATTCTGTAATATAAATATCTTTGAAGGCAACTTGGGCTACTCCACCTCCATGAATTTGCAAGCCAATAAGTCCTGATTGCGGAATAGTTAGGTCAGGTTCGGTATAATCGGTTGTTTGTTTTCCGTTGATGTAGATGCTAATTCGGCGATTTTCGGCTCGTAGTTCGTAGTCGTTCCAATCGTTTAGTTTTATAAATTGCTGAGTAATTTTTGCATCTTGCCCAGCAATTGTTTTGTTTCTTCGAGATTCATCGTAGAGTGTTCCCCAGTAGTTTTCTCCATAATCTGCCTGATAGCCAGTCATTTCGTGAGCAGGGTCTTTTACACGTTGACTACGAAACTGAATGCCCGAATTGATAAAACCCTTATTTCCAATCAGTTTTACTTTGAGCTTGAGTATAAAATTAGCGTAACTGCGAGTAGTACATATAAAATCATTGTGTGGCACTTCTTTATCTAAAAATCCTCCGACTAAAGCACCATTTTCGATACGCCAGGTGTTTAGGGTGTCACCTTCCCAACCTTTAAAGGTTTTTCCATCAAAAAGCTGAACACTTTTTTGTGTAGAAGTATATGCAGAAAATACGAAAGCAAGCACTACGAAAGCATACGAAAATGTTTTCATTTGGTTTTAGAGGAATGAGGTTGAATAGTACCACTAAAATAAATGAAAATTTTGGCTAAACTGCTTACTATCAGATAATATTTATGAATAAATTGATGCTACAAACTCTCCACTCTATCTTTCAATGCTTTATTCATCGACTCAAAACCTTCTTTGGTATTTACATCAAGCATTTTCTTGAAAAGTGGAAGCAATATTCCCTCAAATTTTTCGCTTTGAATAAATGTCGTTGTGCCATCAAGGTTATCAATCAATTCAAAAGAATGTTCGCCATCAAACAGCCCTTTAATGAGTAAATTCCCTAACCAAACAAACTTTTTATTAGCTTCAAACACCAAAACTTTAGGTTTAAAAGTCATTCCGCTGGCTTTAGGTGGCTCTATTCTGGCCATAATGGTATTACCAACTTGTACATCACCAGTGAGTGATTTTATGAATGGATTCCATGCAGGATAACTACTGAAGTCTGTTAAAATTGCCCAAACCTGTGCAGGCTTTGCATTAATTTTTATTTCGGTGATGAGTTCTTTTGCCATGATTTTTTGTATTTGAAAATTTAATAATACAAAGGTCAAGCGAAAAAGGCAGTGTTCTCTTGATAAAAATCAAGAATTTCAGTGCATCGTCTTTTTTCTGATTCGGCTAAAAGTTTCGGGAGTCATCCCCAACATTGAGGCTAAATATTGCAGCGGTACTTGATTAAAAAGTGCAGGGTTAAAACTATGAAAATGTTGATACCTCTCTTCGGCCGTCATCGAAAGGTGTGTCATGATTCGTTCTTCGAGAATACTAAAACAACGAGTAATGAAAAGCTTTTCTAACTCTTGCCAACGAGGAATTATTTCTCCAATTTTCTTATAATCAGCATATTTAATGACATAAACATCGGCATCGGTCAGGGCATGAATATGCCATCGAGCGGGCTGTTGGAATACAAAACTTGATAAATCAACCGTAAAATAGCCTTCGGTCGAAATCCATTTCGTGATTTCTTTACCATCGGCATAGACAAACTCTCGCAAAATACCCGATTGCACAAAGCCAAGTCGGTCGGAGATTCTGTCAGATTTCAGAAAATAATCGCCCTTTTTTAGTTTTATCAATTCAAAAAATGAACTAATTTTCTGCAAATCGTCAATCGGGATTCCGAAATAAGATTGGATATATTTTTCGAGAGCAGTCATTGCTACTTATTTTTGTTTGAGTTGATAAAAGTAGATAAAAAAAATAAACAAAAAACGCCAATCATGATGATTGGCGTTTGCAAGATACAAAAACAACTTATCTAATACCCGTATCAATCGAAACCTCAAGTTGGGTTGTTTTACTTTTTTCAATAGTGAAAGGCCTCGGAAAACCTTGCTTAGTAAAAAAACTCTTCGGACTAAAATCAAGCTCATACTCACCAACCAGCATATCCGTACTTTTTAGAACACCATTTGTTCCATTATAGGATAAAGTTTTTTCTAAAACCACTTTTCCAGTTTTTGCCTCCTTCACCGTAAAAGTGTAGGCTTCATAAACTTTTCTAATATCATCGGCAGTTCTGTTGCAAGGTTCAGTCGGGCAGAGTGGCCCGATTGTTACTTTCAAATCAAGTGAACCACTATCGGGAACTATTGTTTGCGATGAGCAAGCAAGCAATGTTCCTAACATCATCGACAATATTATGAGATTTTTCATAGTTATACTATTGAATTCCTGTATTCACATTCAGACTAATGGTTGTCACCATGTTTTTTGTAACACTAACCGTTTTTTTTAATTCACTCCCCAGTTGAGTTAAAGCAACACTTCCTTGTGGTAATACAACCTCAACTGAATAACCACCAGTCGGAACTTCAAATGAAAACGCACCCGTCCTATTCAGTACCACTTCTTTCAATGCGGTTTTTGGGTTATTTTCGCTATAAATAGCCACTTTATATTTTGAATAAACTTGGTCCATTTGTTCATCCGTAAATCCACATGGATTTGTACCAGTCGTCACCGCAGGTATATTCCCACATAGGGGGCCAATCGATAGTTTTCCTTCTACTATTCCAGCTTCAACTGCTACGTTTTCACAGCCAAACAAAGATAAGAATACAACCAATAATAACATTACATTTTTCATTTTAGTAATTAGTTTTGAAATCTTTCATGTGCAACAATGATTCCAAGGTTTACAAAAAGGTTGGAATCATTGTTGTATTTTACAGGGTTTTAATTACACCCTCCAATTAAGGCGTTAAAAATAGCTCCACTCTGAGTTTCAAACTTAGGTTCGAGCAATACATAACTTTTTGCACTATAGGTGGTATTAGCTCCTGTTTGAATAACATTTGCGGTTTTACCATTGATATACGTACCCGATAAAACCGTCTCAGTACCAGACATATTGCCTGTTTTGGTAACATCAGTAGGACAAACTGGCAATTTGGTAGTAAAAACGCCTCGACCGTGCGTTGCAACTGCCACAGTATTATCTGCAGAGCGGTATCTGAGCATATCACATCTAACATTTGCTAAATTAGCGTTAGTTGGTTGCCAATCAGGATTTGTCGCCGTAATATTAGTGGTACTCCAAACGCCTAACTCGGTGGCGATTAGCACTTGCTTCCTATTGAGAGGATTAAATAAGGCATATCTAACTGGAATATTTGGCAAACCGTGTCCTAAAGCATCCTTATCAACCCAAGTTGCCCCTCCATCACTTGAATACCAGACAGAAGTTACATTATAGTTTGAAAGAGTAAGAATAATTTCGTTATCTGTTGCTCCAATCTCAATACAAGAAACAGCACCGCTTTTTTGCACCAACTGAGTGGCAACTGGCGAAGCTGTATTCATATCTGTTACCTTCCAAAGCCTACCTGAAGTAGTTCCAAAATAAATGGTATGGGCTGTATAAGGCGACGCTTTTATAACTGAAAGATTCATACCTGTTATTGAAGTAGTTACATTTACTAAATTTGCGACTACACTATTATAGGCTGTAACTACCGTTCGAGAAAAGGCAGGGTTTCCTGCTGCATTTCTACGCTTCACATTTGAGTAAAATATGTTGTTTGTATGGTCGTAATCACAAGGATTGATGAATTGGCCATCGGTACTACCATCTGCATCTGCATCGGTAGGAGCCAAAAAAGCTGAAGCAACATTAGTTGTTGGGTTTATTGTATAGTGCTGTTTATACTGAAACGACCCAATCAAAATATTTGGATTATCTTGGTCTATTATACACAACATTCCATCGCCTCCACCTGCTTGTGTTCCCCCACCCACAGTATTATAAGCAGCAGTCATGTACGTAGTACCATTATCTTGATTGCCCTGTAAAATATACCCATCATTATTTACGTTTTTCATGGCTACCGCATAAGGTTGCATTACATTATAATTTTTATTGCGTGTAAAAAATGAAAATGCCGAATTTGTAGCAGTGATAGTGGCATCGCCATAATTTGTCGAATAATAAACGCCACCATCATTCGCCATTATCATTTGGTTCGTGCTACCAGTTCTGAAAATCATATTATGATGGTCAGGATGAACAGGGTTGCTGTAAGGGAAACAAAACCATGAAGTACCTCCGTCCACCGTTCGGGCATGCGAAGCACCTCCTATAAATAAAACATTATCATCTGAAGGATGAACTGCTAAAATCAAATCATACCATGCTTGCCCATTGGTAACATCAGTTGTTAATGAAGCATCGGTTGGAATGGTTACATTTGTCCAATTGGTTCCACCATCTACCGATTTTCTAAAATAACTTATCTTAAAAAAGCTACTATCACTAACAGCATAAATTGTTCCGGCATTACCAACAGCTAATTCTGTTCTCCCTCCTGTAACAGAAGGTGGAGTTATATTCGTCCAAGTGGCTCCGTTATCTATTGATTTACGCACTGAACTACCCGTTCCACGCCCAAAACCTGCGTACAAAATACCTCCTACATACTCTAAATCTGAGCAAAAGTTGGCCGCGTCTGAAACCGTAGCAGAGGGTGCGTGGCTCAATGTCCATGTCGTACCACTATCTGATGATTGCCAAACGCCATATAGTGTAGCGGCAAAAATCTTTCCTGCAGGATTAACCACTATTTTTTGGATAGTCTGAAAAGCAAATTGTTGAGTAGTTGGTGCTGAATAATTCGGAATAGTAGCACTCAAAACGTTCCAATTTGTACCTCCATCGGTTGTTTTCCAAATACCTCCACCCTGGACAGCATCCGAATTAAACCAACCTTCTCCTGTACCCGCATAAAAGATATTCGTATTTGCTGGAGAATAAGCAATACAGCTAATAGCAAGGTTATCCCAAAAATCATTAATTTTTGTCCAGCCTGAAGCAGCCGAAGTTATATCATTATTATACCATAGTCCACCAGCTACACCTGCAGCCCATACTCTTTTGTTTGTTGCATCATTTGGGTCTATCATCAAAGCTCTTGTTCGTCCACCAATATTGTTTGGTCCTCGTTCAATCCATGTAAGACCCGAAATCGCAACTTTTGGAGTATTGTTAAATTTATTCTTAACCTGAACATGAGCCTTTACCAACTCATCTATTGGTATTACTCCAGTTACTGGGTCTTTTACTTTCTCCAATTCAGCATTAATTCTTCCCAATGGGTCGTCTTCCTTTTCTGGTGACTGCAATTGAGCAAATAGAGGTTTGTACATCATAATCAATATACAAACCAAAAGTTTTGTGAAATTTTTCATTGGTAAAAGGTGTATTGGGACGATATAAAAGGTTTTTTCTAACTATTAAAGCTAAATGAAAAAATTTAGTCTTAATAATTTTACACAAAATCTTTATTTAACGGCAAGCACTTTCTTTAAAGCACTTTTCATCCCTTTTTCGATAGCTTTATAATCTTCGATTCCTTTACCGATATAAATAAATGCAATAGTAAAATTTCCTGTAAGTAGTTGTTTATTGAGTCGATAAGCCTCTCGCATTCGACGACGAATAAGGTTACGGTCAACGGCGTGCTTAAACTGACGCTTCGGAACGGAGAATAAAACTTGGGTAGGAGTTTGAGAAGAAACAACGCCATCAATCTCGACTGATGGCTGAGGCTGAAAAACCACACGCATCGGGTACGAAAATACACCTCCGTTGGCAGAATTCTTTCTGTCAAAAAGGCCTTCGATTACCTTCACACTGCAAAGACGCTCGTCTTTTTTGAATGTTTTCTTCATGTGGTGCGAACTTCCTGTTCGCATTTAATAAAACGTATTAATTAAACGAAATGAAACTTCGCTCAAAAAAAAAGCCACCAATAAGGCGGCTCAAATATCTTTATTATCAAATAGATTGATAAAATTTCTATTTCAAGAAAAAATCTTATTTGTGTTTTTTCTCGTCAGATACAGTTAATCTTTTTCTGCCTCTTGCACGGCGTGCTGCCAATACTCTTCTTCCATTAGCAGTTTCCATACGCTCACGGAATCCGTGTTTGTTACGACGCTTTCTATTTGATGGTTGGAATGTCCTTTTCATTATATTTTTGTTATTTTTGTTCTTGGAATCTTAATTCGGGAGTGCAAAAGTACTACTATTTTTTAAAACCACAAAATCCTTACGAAAAAAAACTGTATGAACTATAAAATATATTCAAAAAATAAGTCTTCACACTTCATTGACATCGAATGTAGCATCGAAAACATTCAAACGAATGAAGTTGAACTTCAATTACCCGCATGGCGACCAGGGCGTTATGAACTTCAGAATTTTGCTAAAAATATTCAAATTTTTGAAGTTTTCGATGAAAAAAGTCAAAAATTACGAACATCAAAAATAAGCAAAGACCGCTGGAAAGTACAAACTAACGGAGCAACAACTATTACAGCAAAATATAATTATTATGCAAATTTAGTAAATGCAGGAAGCAGTTTTGTTGATGAAAATATTTTGTACGTAAACCCCGTAAACTTGTGTATTTATGCCGAAGGCTACATCAACGAATCGTGTACTTTAGAACTACACAAAGCTGATAATCAAGAAGTTGCTGGCTTAAACGACCAACAAAAACTGGACAACAACCAAGTAAGTATTCCTTTCAATGATTTTTATCATTTGGCCGATTCTCCGTTTATTATCAGTTCAAATCTAAAACATGATTTTTATGATGTCGGAGACGTAAAATTCAATATTTGGTTTGAAGGGAATTTTTCAAGAGAACACTTGAGTAGAATCAAAACTGATTTTAAGAAATTTACCGAAAAGCAAATCAAACTTTTTGAAGAGTTTCCCGAAAAAGAGTATCATTTTATCACTTGGATTTTACCAGTAGCCTATTATCACGGTGTTGAACATCGCAGTTCCACGATGCAAGTTTTGGGGCCAGATAGTCAAGATTTCGAGGAGTTATACACCGATTTACTCGGATTGGCTTCGCACGAACTTTTTCATACATGGAACATCTGCAAACTTCGACCTGCCGAACTTCTACCATACGACTATACGAAGGAAAATTACTTTCCGACTTGCTTTGTTGCGGAGGGCGTAACGACCTACTACGGAGATTTGATGCTGTATCGTTCGGGCGTTTTCGACCAAACTCAGTATTTCAAAGAACTCGAAACTTATTATAAACGCCACTTCGACCACGCCGACCTTGCCTCACAGTCGCTCGTAGAATCTTCGTGGGATTTGTGGCTCGATGGCTATACCCAAAGTATTCCCGACCGCAAAGTTTCGGTGTATCACAAAGGTGCAATTGCGGCCCAAATTTTAGATTTACACATTCAACGAATCTCGCATAAAACTCGCTCCATTGATAATGTAATGAAGTTGCTATGGGAACGTTTCGGAGCTTCAGAAAACGGCACGCCACTGAAAGGCTACACCATGCAAGATTATAAAGATATTTGTGAAGAGGTTGCCGAAGAGTCGCTTGATTGGTATTTTGAAAAATGTATTCTCGGTACCGAATCTCTTTTTGATTTACTAAACCATTATCTGAAAGACATTGATTTACAAATAGTTAGAAACGAAGAAAACTTAGTACAATTAGAAATACTAAGCTAAACATTGCTCAAAACGTTTTCAATTATTCATTATCCATTAAAATAAATGTATTCATTCGATTATAATTACCGAGTCCGCTACGCCGACATCGACCAAATGGGCTATATGTATTACGGAAATTACGCCAAACTCTACGAAATTGGGCGTGTTGAAGCCTTGCGTTCGTTGGGGTTACGTTATCGAGACTTAGAAGAAACAGGAATTATTATGCCTGTTTATGAAAATAAATCTCGCTTTATTTCTCCAGCCAAATATGATGATTTAGTGACAATCCGAGTGATGATTAAGGAAATGCCTAAAGTCAGAATCATTTTTAACTATGAAATCTACGATGAACAGCAGACGCTCTTACACACGGGTGAAACCACATTGGTTTTTGTAAGGACTTCCAATAATCGAATTGCCACTTGCCCGAAAGAAATTACAGATAGATTATTGCCTTTTTTCCAGTAGAGCAATTTTTAAAATTGTGTAAAACAAATGAGCCACTTCATTCGTAAGGTGGCTCATTTTAAATTTAGTAACAATTTAGAGAATCGTTTTACAATTTCGGATGCTTTTTATGAAAATCTGTTGCATCTTGATAAGCTTTGGCAACCTGCAAAAGCTTCGCTTCACCAAATAACTTACCCATAAAAGTAATACTCACAGGGCGGCCTTCGGTACGGAAGCCATTCGGCAAAACCACACACGGATGTCCCGTAAGGTTAGTCATTGTTAGGTTTTTACTGAAAGAAGGCGTGATATACACATCAAACCCTTTCAAGGTTTTATCTAATTCTTGAATCAATAACGTACGGTGGCGATTGGCTTGCAAATACTCAACCGCAGGTACAAATCGAGCCGAACGGAAAGCATTTGGCCAAGCATTTTTGTTTTGTCTAACCATCAAATCATCTTTGCCCGAGCGAGTCAACTCATCAAAAGCAGCGGCAGCTTCTACGCCCAACAAAAAGCTAATTTCGTTCGATGGCAAAGTAGGTAATTCAATCGGAACCAACTCAGCACCGAGTTTTTTGAGTGTCACTAAGGTAAGTGAATCAGTAGTTTTGTTAGGGTAACGTCGCTCAAAATCACTTTTTACGTACGCAATTTTCATACCTTTTATTCCCTGCGTTCCATCATAGTTAAACGGAGCTTTCATACAAGTAAAGTCCTGATTATCAACTCCTTGAATTACATTCTGTACAATTGCACAATCTTCAACAGTTCGGCAAATTGGCCCCAACTTATCCATACTCCAACTTAAAGCCATTGCACCCGTGCGAGGTACACGCCCAAAAGTTGGACGCAAACCCGTAGTTCCGCACTCCGTCGAAGGTGAAACAATCGAACCCAACGTTTCGCTACCGATGGCAAAAGGCAAAAGTCCTGCCGAAACCGAAGATGCCGAACCCGCCGACGAGCCACTCGAACCACGTTTCAAATCCCACGGATTGAGCGTTTTTCCGCCAAACCAAACATCTCCCATCGCAAGTTCTCCCAACGTTAGTTTTGCACAAAGCACCGCTCCTGCTTGCTCCAAACGCTGAATCACGGTGGCGTCTTTATCAATTAGTTGGTCTTTATACGGCACCGAACCCCACGTAGTTTTATAACCCTTCACGGCCAACAAATCTTTCGCCCCGTACGGAATTCCGTGTAAAAAACCACGATATTTTCCCGCTTTAATCTCGGCATCGGCTTTGGCAGCTTGTTTCAGAGCCAACTCTTCGGTAAGGCTAACCACACAATGCAGCTGAGTATCATATTTCTTTAATCTTTCAAGAAAAAACTTTGTCAATTCTACCGAAGTGATTTGTTTTGTTTTGAGTAATTCGCCCAATTCTCGTACCGAATAAAATGCCAAATCTTCTCGATTAGCTGGTAATTTTACGGCCGAAATCTGCGAAGCCTTAAATGGCAAATAGTTCTTTTCAAACTCAAAACCCACAGGAAGTGGATTGAAATACAAGGCTGGCGACACGCTATTATCGAGCGGCACTTTTCGCATGGCTTCAAAGTCCTTTTGATTATCTCGCAAATCATTGAGCATCGAATCAGCTTCTGCATCAGTAAAGTCGAGACCTAAGATTTTTTCGGCTTGATTGATAACCTCGACTGTCAAAGGTGGGTTTTCAACAACTTTTGTGATAAATGCACCAAGGCCAAGCGATAATACACAGGCAATAGGAAGGATAACTTTTTTCATGTTTATTGATGGGTTAAGCCACTAATTTACTAAAAATTTGGTTTGTGAAAATGAGTTTTTAGTTTTTTATTAGTAGAACTAATTTGTGAGTATATTTGATTTTCAGTTTATCAACAAAATATCAATCAATGAAAAAAATATTTTTATCATTCATTCTAATCGCAATTCTAACAAATGCGGGAAGGGCTATCGCACAAACACCAAGCAGTATTCAAAAACATATTAATTATTTAGCATCAGATAAGCTCGAAGGACGTGGGACAGGTACGGAAGGGGGAAAAACAGCAGCTAAATATTTAGAAAAACAATTCAAGAAAATTGGCTTGCAACCCTACGGCGATAAAGGAACTTTTCTACAAGAATTTCCTGCAAAAAAAGGCTTACCACCCAATGTTAGCTACGTGCAGGCATCCAATGTTGTCGGATTTTTGAATAATGGTTCAGATAAGACCATCGTTATTGGAGCTCATTACGACCACCTCGGTAAGGGCGACCAAGGAAGTTCGCTCGAAGCCAATTCGGTTGGGAGCATCCACAACGGAGCTGATGATAACGCCTCAGGAACAGCGGGTTTGATAGAAATGGCCAAGTTTTACGCTAAAAACAAAATCAAGGAAAAACACAATTTCTTGTTTATTGGTTTTTCGGGCGAAGAATTGGGTCTGATTGGCTCAAAATATTACGCTGATAATGCTACAATCGACTTAAAATCGGTTAATTGTATGATAAATATGGACATGATTGGGCGTTATCGTGAAGATAAAGGTTTGACGATTGGTGGTTGGGGAACGAGTAGTTTTTGGGGAAAGAATATTCCACAACTGGCTATGAATCAAGGAGTTAAATATAATGTTGACTCAGCAGGAGTAGGTCCATCAGACCATACTTCTTTTTACCTCAAAAACCTCCCTGTATTATTTTTCTTTACGGGAGCTCATCAAGAATACCACAAACCAAGCGATGATGCCAACTTAATTAATGCAGAAGGAGAAGTAAAGGTTTTGAACTTAGCCAAAAGCATTATAGCAAAAATTGAAGAAGCTCCGAAACTTGATTTTGTACAAGTAGCTACCAATCCACACGCTGGAAATGCTCGCAGTAGTTTTAAAGTTACGATGGGAATTATTCCAGATTATGCTTACGACAAAGGAGGCGTAAAAATAGATGGTGTAACGAAAGGTCGTCCTGCCGAAAAAGCAGGCTTGCAGACAGGTGATATTATTATGAAACTCGGAGATAACGCAACTACCGATGTACAAGAATACATGAAAGCACTCGGAAAGTTTGAAAAAGGCCAAACAATTGATGCAGAAGTAAAACGTGGAGCAGAAAAACTGATTTTGAAGATTACTTTTTGAAACTTAACTAACATCGGCATGGTTTGGCTCCCAGTGGAACTGCCACAATGCCATTGCATGCCGACGTTTAAAGACAATATTAAAAAACCAACTCCAGCCCCAATTTATCTCTCAATTCCAACAAAGCTGGGTTTTTATTCGCTAAGTATTCAAATTTTTCTTGGGCAGTGTATGGTCGGCGTTCGGTAGTAGTTTCTACGATTTCTGCCACTATCTGAATCGAAGCATTTCTTAATCGCTGACGCAAAAATGTGGCTAAATCTTGCTTCATTTGCGTGAGCGTATCCATCTGAATTTGGTTATCTAACTGCAACTTAAAGGTTGTTCCTTCCAAGATAAACTCTCGTTTGAGCATTACTCTTAGGGTTTCGAGGTCACTTTCGTTGGCAAATGCAAACAATGCTTGTTGTGCTGCTTCATACGTAAAAGTATCACTATAATTTGGCAAAGCTGGCTCATTATCAACACTTTGCACATCAGTTTTTGGATTAAAAATCGATGTTTCAATATCAACCGTAGAACGTAACTTTGAAGAAGCCAACGAAGGACGAGCAGTCGGCTGAACACTCGGTGTTGGACTCGGCACAGTTGGAGTAACTGGCCTTGCGGGTATAGAAGGAATCGACGGAACATAACTTGGCTGTGCCTGCGAAGTGGTAGTTGGTGTAGCTGCTGCCACTACCGATTTTTGTTCCGAACTCTCAGCCCTCACAGGCGTTGACGAGACTACTGAATTGCTATTTTTTTTTTCGTCCCCGTTGTTGGGTAGCTCGCTCAACTTCAAAACTTGATTAATCTGCGAGAGTTTCATCAACCCAATTTCAACGTGCAAACGCTGATTTTTAGCCGATTTATAATTTATATCAAGCTGACTACCAATGCTTAACGAAGAAAATATATAACCCAACGATAACTTTGCCGACTGCTCGACGTATCGCTGCTGAATAGATTCGGCTACCTGCAAAAGTTTCACCGTTTGCGGGTCTTTACTTACCATTATATTGCGGAAATGCTCATTTAAACCCACCACAAATTGGTGTCCATCGAAGCCTTTTTCCAAAATTTCGTTATATAACAAAAACGCTTCCGATACATTCCCTGCCGATAAAGCATCGGTCATGCGGAAGTAATAATCATAATCAAGAATATGTAAATTTTCTAAGACCGCCTGATACGTAAGCCCATTACCCGACGAAAACGTTACGTTCAAGTCAAACATCGAAAGAGCATCACGCAAGCCACCATCGGCTTTCTGAGCAATGAGTTCAAGTGCCTGATAATCAGCTTTTACATTTTCTTTCGTAGCCACATTGGCCAAATGGTCGGCAATATCTTTTATCTGAATACGGTTAAAATCAAAAATCTGACAACGACTCAGAATCGTTGGTAGAATTTTGTGTTTTTCGGTGGTTGCTAAGATAAAAATGGCATAACTCGGTGGCTCTTCGAGGGTTTTTAAGAAGGCATTGAAAGCCGCCTGCGAAAGCATGTGCACCTCATCAATGATATAAATCTTATATTTGCCCGATTGCGGAGGAAAACGCACTTGGTCGGTCAGATTCCTAATATCTTCAACCGAGTTATTAGAAGCAGCATCGAGTTCGTGAATATTAAACGAAGCATTATTATTGAAACTCTTACACGACTCACACTCATTGCATGGCGAAATATCTTCGGTAAGATTTTGGCAGTTGATGGTTTTGGCCAAAATTCTGGCACAAGTTGTTTTACCTACACCACGAGGACCACAAAACAAAAACGCCTGTGCTAAATGATTTGTGCGAATGGCATTTTGCAACGTAGTTGTGATGTGCGACTGACCTACAACTGTATCAAAAGTGATAGGGCGGTATTTTCGGGCCGAAACAACAAATTTTTCCATGACGCAAGTTACAAAAAAAATGGAATTTTAAGAGATATTCACGCACAGAATCGTATGATTTATTTACTTTTGTGGCGAAAAACCAACCAGCAAAATGACTAACAAACTGACAATAAAGGCATTCAACCACGTAGCTTTACAAATATCTGATATTGAAAAAAGTAGAGCTTTTTACTCAGAAATACTTGGTTTAGAAGAAATTCCTACCCCAACTTTTGATTATCCAGTTGTTTGGTTTAGCTTAGGAAATAATCAAGAATTACACTTAATCGGTAGAAAACCAGAGAAAGATTTTACACCGATAAGAAGCAATCATTTTGCATTGGAAGTGAGCAACATTTATTTAGCGGAGAAAATTCTGAAAGAAAATAAGGTAAACTGTTTACCCATTAAATCTCGCCCAGACGGTATTTTACAGCTATTTCTAACCGACCCTGATGGGAATTTTATTGAATTATGTCAGATTTAATTTCCAAACATCGCCTTCAAAGCTCCCCAAAGGGTCTTTTTCAAATCGAGGTTTGTATCAAGCACACGAAGTTCGTCTGATAGTAAAAAATCAACCCCAGCAATATTTTTAGGTTGATAAATATTGAGTAGAATATTCCAGTTTATTTTACCGAGTCCTACACCAAAACTTACAAATTTCTTCGTAACATTCTGTGATAAAAACGACTGATAATCAAGCGTTTGAACCTTGCTCAGTTCTACTAAGTCAACTTGGTCGAGTGTGAGGCCGATTGCTCCGAGAATTTTCACTAAAAGTGCTTTTTCAGACTCTGAAATCGTGTCAGTCAAAATCAAAACTTGACTTCGGAATTTGAAAGTTGGAATAACTGGCTTGGCTACCTCTTTTGGCGGAATTGGGGAAGGAACTGGTTCTTGCACAACCGCTTTTTGCTCAACAACAGGTTGGGCTTCCGCAAGCTTTGGGCTTTCGGAGACTACATTTTTGTAGAGTGTTTCGGTACTAAAAAGATAATTGGCAAGATTTGAAGTCATCTTCTTAAAACTTGTAGAACAAGTCTCCGACTTGTTACTGTTCGTTATTCAGTGTTACAAAATAATAAATGTGCCACACTTTTCAGAAATGGCACATTTAAAATCAATATAAATTACATTGCTTAACGCAAAATGATTTCTTCACGGTCTGGGCCCGTTGAAATAAAGCTAATCGGTACTTGAAGCTCCGCTTCTAAGTAAGTTACGTAATCAGCTAATTCAGCAGGAATTTGGTCGAATTTACGCATTCCTTCGAGCGAGCAAGCCCAACCTTTGAATGTTTTATAGATGGGTTCTACGTCCGTATCCGTCAAATCAAATGGCATTTGTTCGGTAATCGTGCCATCTGGCAAGCGGTAGTGCGTACAAACGTTTACTTCATCTAAGAAATTCAGTACATCAACTTTCATCATAATCAATTGCGTTACGCCATTGAGCATGATACTGTATTTAAGTGCTGGCAAATCTAACCAACCCGTACGGCGAGCTCGGCCAGTCGTTGCTCCAAACTCACGTCCTTCTTGGCGGATTTTCTCTCCGAGTTCGTTATCTAATTCGGTCGGAAATGGGCCACTTCCCACACGTGTGCAGTATGCTTTGAAAATTCCGTACACCTCTCCTACGGTGTTTGGTGCTACGCCCAAACCTGAGCATACACCCGCAGCAGTTGTGTTTGAACTCGTTACGAATGGATACGAACCAAAATCAATATCGAGCAATGAACCTTGAGCACCTTCGGCCAATACTTTTTGTCCATCTTTCAACGATTGATTGACAACGTATTCGGTATCTTGAAGATTAAATTCTTTCAAAAACTCAAGAGCAGCGAAGAATTCTTTTTCTGCTTCTGTCAGGTCATACTCAAAGTTATGAAAATCTAAAATTTGTGTATGTTTCGCTACTAAAGCTTTATATTTTTCGGTAAAATTTGGAGATACTACATCACCCAAACGTAAACCTTGACGAGCAACTTTATCAGAGTATGCTGGGCCGATACCTTTCAAAGTTGAACCGATTTTGGCATCACCTTTGGCTTTTTCATAGGCAGCATCAAGCAAACGGTGAGTCGGAATAATTATCGCTGTTTTCTTAGAAATAACTAAGTTTTTCTTCAAATCAAGATTATACTTTCCTAAACCATCAATTTCCTTTTTGAAGATAATTGGGTCAAGCACAACGCCATTTCCGATGATATTTAAGCAATCATTGCGAAAAACACCCGATGGAATTTGGTGTAATACGTGTTTATTGCCGTTGAATTCGAGCGTATGACCTGCATTTGGGCCACCTTGAAAACGTGCAACTACTTGATAATCAGGAGCAAGCACATCAACAATTTTGCCTTTGCCTTCATCGCCCCACTGTAAGCCTAAAAGAATATCAACCATTTTTATTAATTAAAAAGCGGTATGCCGCCCGTTAGAATTAAGAATTTTTTGAGTAAAAAAATGCTAAAATTCGGTGTATAAAAAACTGTATTTCTACGTTCAAAAAATCAAGACGCTACTTTATTCTCACAATTTTTTCGCTCACAATTACCATAAAAAATCAGTGAATGGTGCATCACTTTAAACTTTAGCATATCGCCCACCATGTTTTGAATATTCTGTACACGAGGGTCGCAGAACTCCATTACTTTGTGGCAATCAACACAAATGAGGTGGTCGTGTTGCTTTGAACCATAAGCTTTTTCGTATTGAGCTAAGTTTTTACCAAACTGATGTTTTTTTACCAAATCGCATTCCACCAATAAATCGAGGGTATTATAGACCGTTGCACGGCTGACTTGATATTTCTTGTTTTTCATAGAAATATACAAATCTTCTACCTCGAAATGGTCATTTCTTGAGTAAATCTCTTCCAAAATAGCATATCTTTCGGGTGTTTTACGGAGTAACTTTGTTTCTAAATATGCCGTAAAAATACTTTTTGCCGATTCAAAATTTGAAGGAGTAGAAACCATTTTATTGAATGCGTTTGACTATGATTTTAGGATAAAATTACTAATAAAATACAGAACTTCCATCATTTAAAAACTTATTACGTCAATTAGCTATGTTTATTTCAATCAATTCTTAAATAAATACCAAAACTGTGCACAAACAAAAACGTCGGCATGGTTTAAGAAACTGTTTAATTTATTTTAAGGAAATTGTAAAGCCAATGGTATTGTTTTCGGTAAAGCCAAATTGAACTTTATTGATGTAGCCTGTTTTTTTGCTTTCTTTGAGCATCGAATTATAAATATCAACCGAATGTTGAGCAAGTTCATTAGACGATTCTACTATACTTAAACCACCAATAACCAATCCTAAGCCCATCAATAATTTGGATAAGCTCCTTATTTTATAGTCCACCTCTTTTCCATCAACGATAGCAGTAGCATCTTTACCTTTCAATGCAATATATGCTAATCCTACACCTCCAACCGCCACTACTGGGCCAACGGGTTTCAATATATTTGACCATTTATATTTTATTTTTGGTTGCCAAGTATCTCTGAACAATTGGCTTACTTTCTGATTTGAAAGTTTCAATCCATCTTTATAAATATAGGTTACTAAAAATACTCGTTTAGCATAAAGTGTATCTTGTCCTTGGGCAAATCCAGTAAAAAAACTACTGCATATTATTATCAGAAAGATGCTGTACTTCATCAGAAAATATAATAAAGTTTGAAATGTACCCTGTAAAAGAGTTAGGGAATTATTTTTGTTCGATTTGGCTTCGATAAACTATTCATAATAACAGTAAATCCTAACCTATTACTTTCGGTCAATACCAGTTTGACTTTATGAATATAACTGGTTTTCTGACTTGACTTTAGCACTCTATTACCCACATCAACGGAATGGCAGACGAGTTGATTTGAAGATGCGATTATACTACAACCGATTACAAATAAACCAGTATCTTTCGAAAGTTGTGGTAAACTTATCACTTTGCAACTAACTTGTTTTGCTTAGGCTATGGTGATAATGTTTGTTTCTATATAACTGATAATCTAAATTCAAATTACACCAATTACAACTAATGAACCATGGTTTTTTAACGCTTTCTACCACCACTTATTTTGCTCGGCGGCCAAATATCTTGAAATAATTGCGTTACCTCTTTCTTAGAAAGTTGCACTGTATTCTAATAAATATGAGCCAAAAGAAAGCTTTTTTTGAATAAAGCGTATCTCTCTTTTGAGCAAAAAAACTGATGAAACTCATGCAAAAAACACCATTACAAAAGTTCTTTTTAACATAAGCAGTTAAATGGCTACAATTATAAACTAAGGCTATCACTATAAACTTATTCAACACCCACTCTGGTTACTTTATTCATGCCCTCAATACCATTTAACTTTTGCATAAGTGTTTCCAAATGTCGGGTATCCTGCACATAAAGCTTAATATCTCCCGTAAATATACCATCATTTGTGTCAACGGCCAAAGAACGCATATTTATATGTAATTCGCTCGAAATAACTTTGGAAATATCCTGAATCATGCCCATACGGTCGAGGCCGTCGAGATGAATAGTAGCCACAAAAGCCTTGGCTACTTGCGACGACCAACGGGCTTTAATAACTCGATTACCATATTGCGAAAGTAACTGCTGGGCATTCGGACAAGTATTTCGATGAATTTTAATACCTTCGTTGACCGTCAAGAAACCAAAAACATCGTCGCCAGGAATCGGGCTACAACATTTGGCCAGCGTAAAATCAATTTCTTGCAAATCATCTCCAATAAAAAGTGTATCGACACCTTTTACTTTCTTGATTTCTTTCTCAAAACTTTTGGCATCAATAAACGCCTTATTGTCAAGTTCGATTTTGGCTTGTTTATTGATTCGGGCATCTCGGTCAGCCTTAAATTTCTTAATTTCATCCGAATGAATATAGCCTTTTCCGAAACTATAATAAAGGTCATTATAATCTTTCTTATTGAAATATGCCCGAAGCTGATTCAGCGTTTCGAGGTTATTTTCAAGCCCTAAAACCTTAAATCGTTTGGCAATAATCTCTTTTCCATCACTAAAATAAACTTTGTTTTCTTCTTTCAGCAAATCCTTGATACGAGCTTTGGCTTTTGAAGTCGTCACGAATCGTAACCAATCTTCCGAGGGTTTCTGACTTTTGGTGGTTAGAATCTCGATTTGGTCGCCGTTTTGCATCACATAACTTATCGGCACAAGCTGACTATTTACTTTTCCTGCCGTACATCGTTTACCAATATCCGTATGAATTTCAAAGGCAAAGTCAAGAATTGTTGCTCCCTTTCGTAAAACTTTCAAATCGCCTTTCGGAGTGAAAACAAAAACTTCTTCGTTGTAGAAATTGCCTCTAAAATCTTCCAAAAACTCAACCGCCGATTTGTCTTCCGATTCCAGAGTTTCACGCACTTGATTTATCCAACGGTCAAGCGGAGCATCGGTCGAAGTATCATTTCCCTTATATTTAAAGTGAGCAGCATAGCCCCGTTCCGAGATTTCGTCCATACGTTCGGTGCGAATCTGCACTTCCACCCATTGCCCAGTTTGACTCATGACAGTTGTGAGTAGTGACTCATACCCATTGGCTTTTGGAATCGAAATCCAATCTTTCAGTCGGTCGGGGTTAGGTTTATATTCGTCAGTAACGATGGAATACGCCTGCCAACAAGCAGATTTTTCTTTTTCCGAAGGAACTTCTTGCAAGATAATACGAATTGCGAAGAGGTCGAAAATTTCCTCAAACGAAGTATGTTTATTCTTTAATTTATTCCAAATTGAATAAATATGTTTTGGTCGGCCTTTGATTACAAAATTGATTCCCGCATCATTGAGTTTCTTCTGAATCGGCTTGATAAAGTTTTCAATGAAGCGGTCACGAGTCGATTTAGTACTTTTGAGTTTATTGGCAATATCTTTATAAATCTCTGGCTCGGTATATTTCAGGTATAAATCTTCGAGTTCGGATTTGATTTTATAGAGTCCCAAACGGTGAGCCAACGGAGCATAAATAAAGATAGTTTCGTGAGCGATTTTTAACTGTGAATTACGAGCCATACTTCCGAGCGTACGCATATTGTGTAATCGGTCGGCAAGTTTTATTAAAATCACCCTTACGTCTTCTGAAAGAGTAAGAAGCATTTTTCTAAAATTTTCGGCTTGTGCTGATGTTCCTTGCTCAAAGCTTCCACCAATTTTGGTCAAACCATCAATAATTCGAGAGACTTTTGGGCCAAAATCTTGCTCAATATCTTTGAGCGTCATTTCGGTATCTTCGACCACATCGTGCAGCAATGCACAGATGATTGAAGTAGCACCGAGTCCGATTTCTTCCACACAAATTTGGGCAACTTCGAGCGGATGAAAAATATAAGGCTCTCCCGACTTTCGTCGCATATCCTTATGAGCTTCCATCGCAATCGTAAATGCCTTTTTTATTTGTTTAGCGTCATCGCCTTTCAAAACAGGCTTAGCCGCTCGAAATAATTGTCGATATCTTGCCAGTATTTCATTACGCTCTTTTTCTAAATCAATCATTGCCCCTTGCTGACTAACTTCCGTTGTAGTACTCACTTCTTGCTGCATCACAATCACCCTCCTATTATATTTTCGTTTTGTTGTATTTTCGTTTTGTGGGTTGTCGCCCAGCGGATTGCCCACGTTGTATTTTTTTAACACTAAGTTAATAGTAAGACTTAAAGGAACAAATTATTTTCGTTGATTCATACTTTGAAACAATTCTTTTGGTAAATAGACACAAGTAAATAAAAATTTATAAAATATTTTTCACTATTAGATTGACACATAAAAAAAAACTCACTACCTTTGCAGCCCAAATGATATAAATCGCTATAAAGATAGCCTATCTTCTTAAGCGATTATCAAACTGGAAATGCGGGCGTGGCGAAATTGGTAGACGTGCCAGACTTAGGATCTGGTGCCGCAAGGTGTGGGGGTTCGAGTCCCTTCGCCCGTACGAAAAAACCCTCTGAACCTTGCTTGGTTAGGG
>JAIYBU010000094.1 GCA_027488335.1 Cytophagaceae bacterium | reverse complement strand
GATAATTTAAAGCTCATCCGATTACAATATCGCCCTATTGGTGGAGATGGCTCTTGGATAAATATCAATGAAACATTCAAGGCAAACTTAGGCGATTTATTTACAATTAAAGAATGGGATACTCAACTTCTTAAAGATGGCCCATATGAAATTCGTGCAGTTGCAGAATGTAGTAATCCAAATCTTGCCTCAGGAGTCTCAACTGTTATTAAGGGAGAGGTGGCTCGTATCCCACCAGTAGTATTTGGTGTACCAGAACCTAAGGATGGCCTATGGGACCCAGGTGATGAGATTTCAATAACGTTCAATAAACCTATTGCTTGTGATAAGATTGTTCAAGCTGACATATTAGGTAATAATACTATTGGTCTTTACGATGCCACTACAAATGCTCTCGTTGATGCTACCATCACTTGTGTAGGTAATAAAATTGTAATTACACCGAATATCAACCCTATATCTTTTGAAAATCGTGCATTTAGGGTAGTAGTAAATGGTAAAGACGATGATGATATCATGATTGCTAAAAACCCAAATTATCAAAGAGCGGCTATTCGAGATAAAGCTGGAAATATGCTTGCCAAAACCATTAAGTGGGAGTTTGCGGTCAATCAAAATAATCTCGAGTGGGTAGGTACGGATATCATCGAAGTCAATGAAGTATTAAAAGCATTTTCAGTTAAACGTCAGGTTCGTAATCGTGGAGGTTCCATCGCAAGCTTCAGAATGGAAAATGTTCCTTCGTGGCTTACAGTAACCCCTTCGACAGGAACATTGAATCCGGGACAGACGGCAGATGTATTGTTTACGTTTCAACAAGACCTTTTGATTGGTGATTATTCAGCAACGGTCAATTTAGTTGGCTCAAAAGGAAAAGAACCAATGGGTATTGACTATCGAGTGCGTTGTTCTCAGCCAAACTTTGCTGTTGATAATCCATCTAAATACGAAAGTTCGATGAATATGGTGGCTCGTTTGAGTATATTTGATAAGTTTTCGGTTGATCCATCAGATGTAGTTGTTGCAAAAATTGATGGACAAATCAGAGGAGTAGGAAAAGTGGCTTACTATCGTAATATCCCCGCTACCGACCCAACCATTGACCCGATAACTGGAAAACCGATAGATGAAAGTAATCGTTGGTTAGTTTTTATGACTATATTCGGAGATGAAGCAGATAATAATAAGCCTATTGAATTCCGTGTTTGGGATGGAGATAAGTGTAATGAATATGTAGAAGTAATCAATCGCATTACCTTCCTAACTGGAGATTTAGTTGGTAATCCAATAGCCCCCGATACTATTCAAGTAATCAATGTAGTTAAGAAGTGTATTCCTTTAAATAAAGGTTGGAATTGGGTTTCTTTCAACCTAAATCTTCCTGAAGGAAATACAGTTTCAAAAGCTCTTGCTTCCATGAAGTTCAAACCGGGAACAATCATTAAAAGCGATGATTTCAGTGCTAAATACTATGGTAATCCAATCAATGACTGGAAAGGTAGCTTAGTGAGTATTACACCACAAAAACGCTACATGATAAATGTTTCTGAGAAGGATACTATTTGTATGAAAGGTAGCCCCTACTTGACAGAAGAGTACCCGATTGCGATTTCTCCAGGTTGGAACTGGGTTGGCTATGTACCTTCAACAGGTATGACTGTAAGCCAAGCACTCAAAGGTCTAACGCCTCTTAACGGCGATATCATCAAAAGCCAAACCTTGTTTGCTCAGTATGTGGCAGGTGTAGGTTGGATTGGTAACTTGAGTTTCTTAGAGCCGCTTAAAGGCTATCTATTAAAAATTAGTAATCCTGGCACTTTAGTGTATCCAACAGCCAACAAGCGTCCGTTTGAAGAGATAAGCTCGGCTTCTTTAGCCGCTCAAGCCGCCCAAGAAGCACCTATGACTTTTGAGTTTAACAAATACCAATTTACTATGAATTTGATTGGTAAAGTAAATGGAATGTCAATTGATGCTGATGATGAATTAAGAGCTTATATTAACGGACAGTTAGTAGGGGCTAATAAATCAATAGGGTATAGTGATAACAGATTATTCTTCCAGACAATCTACAATGAAGAGGAATCTAACGTCACCTTTAAGCTTTACAAGGCCGATAGAAAGAAAGAATATGAACTCAATAAAATCATTCCATTCAAATCTGAAACAATGGTTGGTTTGGTTAATGCTCCAATAGTCTTTGATTTGAAAACAAATAGTTTGACTCCAATCACAATAAGCCTAAAAGACCGATTGATTTGGCAACCAACTACAATATTTCCAGCGGTTTCAATTCCAGCGGGTATTAGTAATCAATCAAATGCTTGTGGTTCATTTACTTTCAATAGTATTTTGCCTGTTGGTAACGATACCAAACCTATCTGTGTACCTCAAACAGGCCTTGAAGGAAACATGATAGGGGTTATGAAAATTAGCTACAACGAACGTTCATCTTTTGTATCAAGCAATGATGTTCTATCGTTTGTTAATCCTACTAATGGTCAGACAGTGGGTTGTGCTACCTTTGATAGTCAATTCAGTGTATTTAATTTTACCATCAAGGGGGGAGTTACCTCTACGGAAACCCCAATAGATGTTAAGTATTACTCAAATACTATGAAGAAAACATTTGTAATTAAATCAGGTGTGACATATAAAAATAATAAAGAGTTGGGTGACTACATCACTCCAGCCGCTTTAGATGTTTCCCCATTAAGTGTTACAAATACTAATGGAGTGATTACTGCCGTCATGCGGGATACCTCTTGGACTGGTAAATATTGCATAGATGCATTCGCACTAAACTGTCCGAATTTTGGTGATGGTCAAACAACTTTCTGTTTCCAACGCCTCAAACAAGGAGCCTGTTTAGATGTGGTTGTAAGAAATGTAACCGAAACTACCGATGAAGTAATAAAAGCAGTATCGATTTCATCGCAAGTGATTGTTAACTCGGGTATTCGTTTAGAATATAAGGGGGGGAATATGATTCAACTCAATCCGGGATTTGAAACCAAGACCGGTACAGTCTTCTCCGGAAAAATAGAAGGATGTAGTAATTAAAATCCTATAAAAGTCTACTAATATCGTTTAGTTAAGGTTTTCTCAAAGCTTTAACTAAACGAATATTAGTACTCAAGGAAAATAATGCATGTTATAAGACCTTTTCAATGAATTCACTTATGAAAAATAAATATTTACTCTCCATTCTACTATTATTCAATGGCTTAATTGCAACAATAGCTCAAACTAACTGTATAAATACTCCTTCGGTAAGTCTTAACTTGAGTGGTCTATGTGCAGGAAAAAGTGAGCAGATTACCGCCACCCCAACTAATGGTGGGGCGACTCCATTCTATATTTGGAAGTTAAATAATGCAGTAATTCCTATTTTTAACAATATAACCACAGATGCTGGCCTAAGTGATAATAATATTAATGAAGTATATGCTTCTGGTAATAATTTATACATTGCCACTACAATTGGCTTGAATATATCTATCAATTCAGGAAGCACTTTTTCTAATAAAACTAAGGCAGAAAATGGCCTCGGAAATGACCTTGTCAATGGACTGTTTGTCACTGCAAACGGTGTTATCTATGCTGCCACAGCAGGAGGCCTAAGTATATCAACAAACAATGGTGCATTGTTCAGTAATAAAACTACTGCTAATGGTTTGGGTAGTAATATTGTGAATGATGTATTTGTGGATGGCACTATAATTTACGCAGCTACTAATAATGGCTTAAGTATTTCTAATGATGGTGGTTTAACATTTACAAATAAAACCATTGGAAGTACAAAAGGTGTATTTGTGGATGGGAATAATATTTATGTAGCTACTTCTGTCGGTCTGAGTATTTCAACCGATGGGGGGGCTAATTTCAATTTAAAAACTACTACTGATGGTCTCGGTAGTAATATCGTTAATGATGTATATAAGGTAGGTAATAGAATTTATGCTGCTACTTCAAACGGTTTAGGTATTTCCATTAATAATGGGACTAACTTTACCAACAAAACCCTTACCAATGGCTTAGGAAGTAATAATGTGATGAGCGTTTTTGCAATTGGAAGCTTCGTGTATGTATCAACTATTAATGGTTTGAGTTTATCAAACAATAACGGTGATAGCTTTTTTGGTACAGAGACTATAGCAGATGGTCTCGGAACTAATATTTTGAATTATACTTTCTCCTCGGGTAATAATATTTATGCTGCCACGACGGGTGGATTGGGAATAGCGACTATCAATATTTTACAAATTAATGATGCTAAAGCTAATGACCAGTACTCGGTAACCATGTTGCCTTCATCTGAGATTTGTCAAATTGCTAATCCTGTTTCTACCACTTTAACAATTGCTCCTTTACCAATTCCAAATATTACTACTAACGCCCCTATTTGTTCAGAGCGAACGCTAAATTTAAACGCTAATAATGTACGTAATAATGTAGGTAATACTTTTAGTTGGACTGGACCAAATTCCTACTCATCAACCGAGCAAAATCTTTCATTTCCCGAGGCAACAGTAAATTTATCGGGAACATATAAGTTAACAATAACTGATGCAAATCGATGTACGGCAACAGCCACAACTAACATAACCATCAAACCTAAGCCACCAATACCAACAATTAGTGTTCCAAGTCAATTATTTGCATGTGTCCCAAATACTCTAACTTTAACAGCAAATGGATGTGCAGGTACAGTCACTTGGTCTGATAATTCAAGTGGTTCAACACTAACCTTATCAACAATTGGAACGTATTCAGTCTATGCAAATTGTAAGATAGATGGTTGTGTGAGTGAATCAAGTGCAGTAAGTTCAGGTTTAGAAATAAGGGTTGCTCCCACTGCTCAAGCCAGTAATAATGGCCCTTTTATTGTAGGTCAAACTATCAATTTGGGTGCAAGTAATGGCCCAAATTACTCGTGGTCTGGCCCTAATAACTTTAGCAGTTTAGTTTCATCTCCAACAATATCGAAAGCTACTTTGCAAAATGCAGGTATATATACTGTATTAGTTTCAATAAATGGATGCACTGCCACTGCTACTACCAATGTCGTTGTAGAAAACTACGCACCGTGTGCTTCTCAAAGAATTTTAGACTACAGTTATGTGAAGGCAGGTAATCCGCATCAAACATTATTCCCTTTAAGTAATGGAATGGCTATTCAGCAAATCGCTGATTTGTCAACAATTATTGTAACACCTGTTTGTCCAACAGTAAATATCGAAAGTGTAGAAATGAAAATTGTTGGACCAGAATTAAACCATCTGACAGTTCAAAATATTCCTTTTTATGCACTTTTTAATAACGAAGGCGAAGACGTTTATGGAAGATATTTAACTCCTGGTGAATATACGTTAACTGTAACAGGATACGACCAAGATGATAGAAATGGAGCTATTGTTTATGGGCCTGTTGTCACTACATTTAATATAGAGGGGACTTTAGGAAAGATATCGATACCTACTATACCATCACAAAGTATATGTGCTGGAAGTAATATTGATGTAAATTTTTCAACAACAGGTAACTTCACACAAGTTAGTCAGTTCCAAGTACAACTATCAGATATTAATGGCTCATTCGAAAATCCAATTACTATCGGTACATCAAGTTCTATCGGTACGGTTAGCTGTTTTATTCCAACTAATATCCCTACAGGTTCGAATTACTTGATTCGTGTGGCAACATCTAATCAAAAAGCAGTTGGAGACCCGACAAATAGCTTTATTAAGGTAAATCCTGTAAATTCTAATATAACTCAGGATATTTCTTTGGGCACAATTACAAACAAAGTAGCTCAATCATTATCGGCTAATAATAAAATTATTGCTCCCGCCAATGTAAATTATCAAGCAGGAAAAGCTATTTCTTTAGATGCTGGTTTTGAGGCAAGAAGTGGAAGTGTTTTCAAAGCCGAAATCAAGACTTGTAATAATTGATTATAGGCTAAGAGTAATTAATTTAAAGTCATATCCATCAATTTGCTGTAATTCTGAATGATTATATAGATAAATAATAGCTTCATTTTAGGTCGTTGAAGTGGGCTATCAGAATGTTTTAAAATAGAACTCATGGATTTGTAAAAAAAAGCTTGGATTAATAGACAACAACTGATGAGTCTTGGAGTATTATGAATAGAATGTTTATAATAGGAAGTTACTTGAAAAAGTAAAAAGTTAATAGCTGATTTTTAAAATATCATATTTATAGTAATATTTCTTCGGAGTAAATCCGAGGAAATATTATATTCTTTATTTGCTAATACGTATGTGTTATCAATCATATGTCTAATAAGAATAAAATTAAGATGAATAATAGTGTACAAAATCGAAAAACAAGGCTCATAAAGCAAACCGAATATAGTAAAATATTATATATAAAACACCTTGGTTTACAACCATATAATGAAGTCAAATTTGATTGTGGAAAAACCATAATTGTTTCTTATAGTCTAAACTACTGGCAGACTGTTTTCCAAAATTTTTACCGTATTAATAAAAGTATATTAATAAATCCTGAAAAAATAATTAGTCGGCACTGTGGAAAAATTGTGTTAAGTGATAGTTCTAGTTTTACCTATTCCAGAAGAAAGTATAAACAAGCATTTTTTTTGGGTTCTTTGCAAATGGACGAAAAAGAACATTTTCAATTTTACAATTAAATCAACTTTTAAGGTACCATAATAAAAAGGTCAAAATAGATATATAAATTGTGTCAATCAAAACTATGAGTAAGCCAAATACTATTTGTTAGGTATTTTTTGTTTACTGTTAATTTTAGTTTTTATATGGTTTGTTGCAGCTCATAGAGATATGTATCTATAAAAGACATCAAGTTTTGCTCGTTGAGAGCTGAAAAAGGTTAAAGGCTGAATGCTGTTTCTTACGAAGTTGGGGCTTAATGATTTGATAATGCTATTATAGGCGTTCCATTGGCATTTATCGATATAAATTTTATCTGTATGGTTTGATATTGAAACTGTTTAAACTTATATAAAATATTCTCAAAAGAGTTTGAATTCTGTGGTGCGAATCACAAGCCTTCAAACCAAAGAGAATCTTAAACAAAGATACAATCGAAAATTATATTTTACCACATTTGCTAATCGGTGTGCGAGGTTATACAAACATAGCTCTCTTTATAAAATAGTTTGGTCGATTTTACATCAACTAAAAACGGGGTGTAAATGGAGAGAATTATAATTTGCCCCTATTTTGGGCTATATTTTTTAATTATCTTAATAGTAAAAACTTACCAGTTTTATTTACCTCTTTACCATCATTTATTTTGGCATAAATCTTATAGGTATAAATATCTGATGGAGCAGGAAAATTCTGAAAAGTACCATCCCAGAGTAAATTTATATCATTTGAGTAGAATACTGGACTCCCCCAACGATTATAAATTTGTATTTTAAACTCTCTAATGCGTCTGATTGCACGACCTTTTACTAATAAATCATCATTTATATTATCGTTATTTGGCGTAAAAGCATCTGGTAAAAAAAGTTTTACGGTAATTGGAATAATATTGATATTTGAAAAACTCTCTTCTCCATCAATTGATATCGTTTTTACTTGGAATTTGGCTTCTTCTTCAAATTTATCCAGAACAGGTACAAATATAGTTTCAGATGCCTTCTTGGTTGTTTCTATTGTTGTCGCATTTGTTTGTTCGTTGTAACTTAAAACCTCCAACTCTTTAATTGCAGTGTTTCCGAATGGCGTGTTATTTGTCCATTCTAAATTCTTAAGGCTATTCTCATTTAAAAATATTGTACAAAAAGCTGGAGATAAATCAGATTCGCTACCACATTTATCTACAAATGAAATTTTATAACAATACGATTTTTCTGAGGCATCAACTTTCGTGTCTAAGAATGGTTTAGTCGTTGTGCTGCTATCAATTTTTTTTTGATGAAGGTCTTCTATACGATATAGACGATATAACGTCCTGTCTAAGTTCCAAGTGCTATGGTCCTTAAAAGTTAGTTGAACATGATTCGCAGGGTTTACCGTTACTAAACCATCCATTATAGCAGGAGGATGTATTTCTTTACGGTCAATACATTGCTTTTGACTTACGGTTGCTATTTCAATATAATCAGTACCGGTATAACCAGCATAAGAAACTGTAACTTTAGATAATAATGTGTAGCAATATTTTTTATTGCAATTAGCTGTGTTATCTATATACGAATTACTTACATTATTAAAAGTTGTTTTATTTAACCCATTTTCATCTCTAATTATTTGGGTATTAACTTGATTGATAAATGTAAAAACAGTTGTATTTTGAATTTTTCCTGTTGCTATTTTTTGCCAAGTTAGTTGGTATTTATCGTTAATGGGTGTTAGTGTAAAAGGGATTGTGCAAATTTCGTTCGAGAATTCAAAACAACCACCCTGTCCTATTCTGCCGACTGAAAAGCATTGACTTTTTTGTGGGTCAGGAATTGCAACTTTTATAGAACCAATTTTTACTTTGGGCATCGTATTACTGGGTATAACCCCATTTTGGTCGATTGAGCGACTCGATAGAAAGTAATCCGCATCAGGATTTCCAGTTAGACCGATAGTAGCTTGTTTTCCATCTTCGTTCAATTCAACTGTTTCTATGCGAGGAAACATATCGCCCCTGTCCATTTTAACGGTAATGGGTTGGGGAGCTGGACAATTGTTCGGGATTGTATATAATCCTTCAACTAAAATATTTTGAGTGCTGGAGGAAGCAAATGTTTTTTTTACAGAATAGGGTAAAACCGTTCCAATAGGGACATCATCGGTACTACCATCGCTCCATTTTATTCGGTATAAATCAAAATTATTAATAGGAGAGTTTCGAATCGTTAACGTAAGTCTTGTATTATCACAAGCCTCATAACTTATATCAGGTTTATTATTCTCTCGTACATAAACCACATCACAATAATACATATCCTTTCCGTTTTTCTTACCATACTGAAGAACCGTATATTGTCCTGCCGCAAGAAAAGGATAATCAAGGTTTGTTTGAGAGTTGATACTTGAAAGCTGAGAGGCTGGCTGGCCAGTATAACCAAAAATATATCTTACACCAGTTCCGCCTGAATTATCTTTCAGTTTTATGGACTGGCCAATGCATACAGTCGAAGGTCCATCAAAAGTAAACCTTCCTTTTTCAACCCCTGTTGCAATATCGCAAACCCCTTGTGCGAAAATAGTAGTTGAAAACAGAACCAGAATAATAATTTTGGAAAGGTTATTCATACATAGTTAGTAAGCCTAAAACCTATACTAACTACGAAT
Organism: Cytophagaceae bacterium; assembly: GCA_027488335.1. GTDB lineage: Bacteria > Bacteroidota > Bacteroidia > Cytophagales > Spirosomataceae > Emticicia. The sequence goes on along the minus strand of JAIYBU010000094.1, from coordinate 4,329 downwards.
TTGCATATAAATAATGTATTCTCGGAAGATTAATTCTGAAATTTATTTAATGGTCATATTTTTTCTTTACAAAAATTCAAACAAACTAATTCAATTAATCAACTATTAGTGTGAGATTCTTTCAAAGGGTAAAAAATTTGTATCTTTGCACCCTTAATCTTGACAGGATTTTAAATAGTATAAGATAAACACGATTTATGTTATAAGATTTTAAAATTCTAAAGATGCTAAATAAAATTTAACGATGTTTTAATCTTAACTAATTTAAAATCCAAACATGTAAGCAAATTAAGTAAGTTTTAATCTTAAAGTCGCTTAATCCTGTCTAATTCATTATGCAATACAAAGAATATAAATCAGTCAATTATGCCACTATTGCCGACGAAGTTTTAGCTTTTTGGAAAGAAAACAAAATCTTTGAGCAATCAATTGAGGTACGTGAAGGCTCACCAACCTTTACATTTTTCGAAGGGCCACCATCAGCAAACGGTACGCCTGGGATTCACCACGTAATGGCTCGTTCGATTAAAGATATTTTTTGTCGTTACAAAACACTCCGTGGTTTTCAAGTAAAACGTAAAGGCGGCTGGGATACGCACGGCCTACCAGTTGAACTTCAAGTAGAAAAAGAACTCGGTATTACAAAAGAAGATATTGGTAAGAAAATAACGGTTGAAGAATATAACCAAAAATGTCGTGAAACGGTCATGCGTTTTACTGACCAATGGGATGATTTGACTGAGAAAATGGGTTATTGGGTTGACCTCGAAAATCCGTATATTACTTATAAAAACGAATATATTGAAAGCATTTGGCATTTATTGAAAGAATTTTATAACAAAGGATTACTCTATAAAGGCTATACGATTCAACCCTATTCACCAGCGGCAGGAACAGGATTAAGTTCACACGAACTAAATATGCCTGGCACCTACAAAGATGTAAAAGATACATCTTTAACTGCCCAATTTAAGGTTATTGAAAATCATAAATCGGAGTTTTTGTTTAAAGCAAGTGAAGGAGAGGTCTTCATACTTGCTTGGACGACAACTCCGTGGACGCTTCCTGCAAACTCTGCTTTGACGGTTGGGAAAAACATCAATTATGTTTTGGTGAAAACGTTCAACCCATATACATTTTTGCCAGTAAATGTTGTGTTGGCAAAAGACCTAATCGGGAAGTATTTTTCCGAAAAAGGTAAAGATGGAGACTTTAAAGGTTTTGAGGCTTCTGATAAAAAAATCATTCCTTGGACAATCCTTGCAGAGTGCAAAGGCTCAGACTTGGAAGGAATTGAGTACGAACAACTACTACCTTACGTGCAGCCCGAAGCTCCTGCCTTCAGAGTAATTATTGGCGACTTTGTAACTACCGAAGATGGGACGGGTGTTGTGCATACTTCGCCAACTTTTGGTGCCGATGACTTTAGAGTAGCTCAGCAACACGGTATTCCGTCAATCATGGTGAAAGATGAAACAGGAAAAGATATACCTGTGGTTGACCGTAGAGGACGTTTCGTGAAAGAAATTACCGATTTTGCTTTAGAGTATGTAAAAGAAGCCTATTTGACCGACGACGAAAAAGAAGCGGAAAGAATCAAACAGGGGCGTGATAAATACCTTTCAGTTGATGAACGCATTGCAATTAAACTAAAAACTGAAAATAAAGCTTTCAACGTACAACGTTACGAACACACATATCCGCATTGCTGGCGTACTGATAAGCCTATTTTATATTACCCACTTGATAGCTGGTTTATTCGCACAACGGCTATGAAAGATAAACTGGTTGAATTGAATAAAACCATCAACTGGAAACCTGAAAGTACAGGAACTGGTCGTTTCGGCAACTGGCTCGAAAACTTGGTTGATTGGAATTTAAGCCGTAGCCGTTATTGGGGAACTCCACTACCCATCTGGCGTTCGGAAGATGGTGAAGAAGTGTGTATCGGCTCGGTTGACGAACTCGTAAATGGTATTAAACATGCCTTGAAAGACGATGTATTAAACGAAGAGCAACGAGCAAAAAATAACTCATTCCTTCAATCATTCGATGCCAATACATTCGATTTGCACCGCCCTTACGTTGATGAAGTTTTCTTAATTTCGGCAAGTGGTAAACTCATGCAACGTGAAACTGACTTGATTGATGTTTGGTTCGATTCGGGGGCGATGCCTTTTGCACAATGGCATTATCCGTTTGAAAATAAAGAGATTTTCGACGCAAACTACCCAGCTGATTTTATCTCCGAGGGTGTTGACCAAACTCGTGGTTGGTTTTTTACACTTCATGCCATTTCTGGCATGTTGTATGATTCGATTGCTTTCAAAAATGTCGTCTCAACAGGTCTTGTTTTGGATAAAAACGGCAATAAAATGTCGAAACGTCTTGGAAATGCCATCGACCCATTCGATACGTTGGGTAAATACGGTGCCGACCCAACTCGTTGGTACATGATTACTAACGCCGAGCCTTGGGACAATCTTCGTTTTAATTTAGATGGAATCACAGAGGTACGTAATAAATTCTTCGGAACGCTTACTAACACTTATAATTTCTTTGCACTTTACGCAAATCTTGATAATTATAAGATGTCGGAAACCGATAGAGTTCCTTACACTAACCTTCCAGAAATGGACCGTTGGATTTTATCGAAATTATATACGCTTATCAAAGAAGTAGGCGAACAATTCGATGATTATAATCCAACCAAAGCAGGGCGTTTGGTGCAAGATTTTGTTTGCGACCAACTTTCTAACTGGTATGTGCGTTTGTGCCGTCGTCGTTTCTGGCAAGGTGAAATGACCGAAAACAAGAAAGCAGCTTACGAAACACTCCAACAATGTTTAGTAACGGTTGCCCAATTGATGTCGCCGATTGCCCCTTTTTACGGAGATTGGCTATACAAAAGTCTGACAGATTCGATTCGTGAAGAAGCAAAAGTGAGTAATTCGCCACTTCGACATGAGTCAGTACACTTTACTGATTGGCCAACTTATGATGCAAGCTGGGTAGACACGAATCTCGAAACTTCGATGGAATTATCGCAAACGGTTTCTTCGTTGGTTCACTCGTTGCGTAAAACACATAAAATCAAAGTACGTCAGCCATTGCAACGTATCTTGATTCCTGTTTTATCTGAAAGTACACGAGAGCAAATTCGTCATGTAGAAGACATCATCAAGTCGGAGGTTAATATAAAAGCGATTGAGTACATTGATGATGATTCGGGAATCTTGAAAAAGAAAGTGAAACCAAACTTCAAAGCCCTCGGTCCTAAATATGGCAAGGATATGAAAGAAGTTGGGAATGGAATAGCTTCAATGACGAATGAAGATTTAAAGCTTTTAGAAAAAACAGGCGAATTCCAAATTCCAAATTCTCAATTCGTAATTACTTTAACCGACGTTGAAATCCAAACCGAAGACGTTCCAGGTTGGTTAGTAGCTTCAGACAAAGGAATAACGGTTGCTTTGGATATTACTATTTCGGATGAATTACGCCAAGAAGGTATCGCTCGTGATTTTGTGAATCGTATCCAAAATTACCGAAAAGATACAGGTTTTGAAGTAACCGATAAGATTAGCATTAAACTTTGGAATAATAATGAAGCCTTGACTGCTGCCGTAGAGGCCAATCGAGAATACATTAGCCAAGAAGTGCAAGCACTTTCGTTGGAAGTATTAGCCCAAAAACCAGCCAATGCCGTAGAAATCGAAATGGATGAGTTTATACTCGTTGTTACAGTTGAAGTAGTAGCGTAAGATATTCGTTACAAAATATAATAAAGACAAAGTCCCTCATGGCTGAAATAGCGGTGAGGGATTTTTGTATGTATGAACTCATTTTGAATGCTAAAATTACAGATGTTAAAACTCGGGATGAACAAGAAGTTTATGGCTACTACGAAGCTTCGGATATTATTATAGAAAATGCCACAAACATCGAATTAACAGAAAATTATATCAAACAATTGCACAGTCTTTTGTTGAACAATACTATTAGGAAAGATTTACAATATCTGCTTGTTTAAAATGAAATCAAAGTAATTAGTGTCGGTAAAGGGACTGTTTATGCTGCTGCCAAGGGGGGTAGTAAATAAAAATAATATTCTTCTATTATTGATTATATTGCAAAAACTCCCTTAAAATATGAAATTGCTCAAAATAGTAAAGAGCTAAAAGAGTTAAAAATTGCTTTGAAGAAATATCTTACTGGTGAAGGTGAGGTATAAAAAAGTCATTTCAAGTATCAAGACTCGAAATGACTTTGGTTTTACCCTAAACTAAATCTTCTATTAATTTAAAACCATAGCAAATTCTTCACTTT
>JAIYBU010000152.1 GCA_027488335.1 Cytophagaceae bacterium | reverse complement strand
TACTGTTGCTGGAGCTACCGATATGTCAACTTTAGGAGTCATCGTATTACTTACTTTCGCTACTTTTTCGCTGATACCACTTTCGGCTCTAAAGGCTTCACACTGTTTGATGGCATCATCAATTTCTTTATGATTCCAGCCGTCGGTTTTTCCCTGTTCATAGAGCGAAATAGCCTTTTCGAGCATTAAATTTACTTCTTTTGCCGAATTTTGTTTCAAAGCTAATTTGTGCCAATAAGTTGCTTCTTCGATGGATAGTTGAGGTAGTATCGGAGCATGAAAATCATCTGGATTTATTTCGAGCAATTCACGTAGCTTGGTTTTTGCATCATAATATTGCTTGGCAGCACGTAAGTCGAGAAACTGCTTAGTGAGGCTCATGGCCTGATTACAACGTTGGGCAAACTGATTTTCGCTGAGATTTGTGCCATAAAGATTACGGTATAAAAAGAATGCCTTGTAATAATCGCCTTTTTGGAAAAGTTCGTCGGCGTAAGCACGGTGTGTTTGAGAAAAGCTAACGAGCGGGAAAAATATGCCCACAAGTAACATACGATTCATGATTTTAAAGTACTTGTTCATTGTCTTTTGAATAATTATGGGGAAAGGACAAGTCAAGGTACAATCATCGTATTGAAAGGAATTTTATGAGTAAAGTTTTCTAAGGTATTTGATTTAAAACGGACAAATAGATGGCTTTCGTATATTTCTTAAGAAACATTCAATAAAATCGAGTCTTTAGAACTGAAATCCATCGACCCGATTTTATATAATTGTATCAAATCTTAGTCAAGTGCATGAGCGTAGCCAAACCTCTAATGGTGCGGCGAGAAGTTCCTTTGATATATACTTCGCCCGTAATTTCGGCTACATGTTTTTCTCGGTCAACACTCATGACTGTAAAAATTACTTCATATTCAGTATCGACAAACATCGGGAAAAGATACTCGGTTTCTTGTTTCATATAAACAGAGCCTTCTCCAGGAAATTCCATTCCCAAAATACGAGTAAACACGCTACTGCTCAAATGCCCATGAATAATCGGACGCTTGAAGCGGGTAGTAGCCGCAAATTCGGCATCGAGGTGTAGAGGGTTTTTATCGCCCGTTACTTCTGCAAATTTTATTACATCTTCTTGTGAAAAACTGAAGCTTTGGCGGTAAGTATCGCCTATTTCTAAAAGCATAATGTGTTCGTGTTTTCTTGAATAATTGCCAAAAATAGCAAAAAAAAAGCCACCCCAAAAGGAGCGGCATTTTTAATTGTTATATTGGCCATATCAATTAGAGGTATATGGATTGAGTAATTTTGTGTAGATTTTTATTTAGCCAAGTTTATGTTCATCGCAGGGGTGGGTGCTTGTACACCTTGAGCGTCGAATTGTCGTTTGATATTTTCTTGCATGAAATAATATACATCCCAGTAGCTGGCACTTTTGCACCACGGACGTACATCAAATTTAATGATACCTGTTTCTAAGCAATTTACCAGCACATCGGTCGGTTTGTCTTTCAGGATTAATGGGCAGCTATTGGCTACTTCGTTTACTACTTTTCGTACTTTATCAATGCTTTCAGAACCAGAAACATTGAATTGCATATCCACTCTTATTTCGCCTTGTCCCGAAATATTTGTGATAGGTCCAGAGGTTATCGAGCCATTCGGAATAATGATTCTTTTGTTGTCGAGGGTCTTTAAAATCGTCGTAAAGACTTGAATTTCTTCCACCTCACCCGTAAAACCTGCAACTGTCACTAAATCGCCGACTTTATAAGGCTTAAAAATCAAAACTAAAACGCCACTCGCAAAATGCCCGAGACTGCCTTGTAGAGCTAAACCAACGGCCAAGCCTGCTCCACCAATCAAGGCTACAAAAGAGGTGGTTTCGATACCGAACATTCCTGCAACGGTAATCAATAAAACAACTTTTAGTAAAACGTTGACGATTGAACCCAAAAAAGGAATGATACTTTCGTCAACGTGACGATTGCGTAAGACTTTTTGGAGCATTCCCGAAATCCAAGTAATAACTTTTAAACCGATAATAAGCGTAATGACGGCCAGCAAAATTTTGGGTGCATATTGCAAGGTCATTGTCATAAATTGGTCTGCGTATTTTTCCATAATTGTATAGAAGTTTGGTTTAGTATTTATTTGAGACATATCTTTGTCCGAAAAGTAACAATCTGCTTTATTTAAGAATCTGAATATGAACAAACGATTGCAATCATGGTATTTTTCATCATGTTGCTTTTATATTGATTTTTAAGTAATATTTTGCCGAAAACCAATTTAAAAAAATAGTATTAATCAGTATAAAAACACTATTTTTGGTTGATGTTACAGAAATTCAAACAAGGTTTTGAACGTCAAATAAACCAACTCTATTCAAATCAAAAACTACAAAACTTATGATGACACCCTTCAAAAAACTGGTGCTTATGCTCCTTTGCCTATTTATTATTCACCAGTCTTTTTCGCAACAAAACATTCCACTTCCCGAACACCCCCGTCCAGATTTTGAACGCTCCGAATGGCTCAATTTGAATGGAAATTGGGCGTTTGAATTTGATAAAAAAGATGCAGGTCTAACCGAAAAATGGTTTTTAGGAAAAAAGCCTTTCACTCAAACAATCTCCGTTCCGTTTCCGTGGGGTTCGCCGCTTTCAGGTGTGAAAGATGAAGCTGATATTGCGTGGTATAGTAAGAAAATAACGATAAAACCCGAATAGAAAGACAAACGAGTTTTTGTAACAATCGGAGCATCGGACTGGAAAACTACCGTTTGGCTCGATGGGAAAGAATTGGGTAGCCATGAAGGTGGATATACGCCTTTTTCGTTTGAATTGACTAACTTAAAACACGGAACTGCCCAAAATTTGGTTATCAGAGTTGACGACAAACGCCGTGATTTTACGCTCTATGGCAAGCAAGGCTATGGTAATGCCCGTGGACTTTGGCAAACCATTTATGTAGAAGCTCGTGGACAAAATTTCTTAGATGCCGTACATTTTACCCCCGATATTGACAAAAATCAAGTAAAAGTAACGGCATATTTGGGAAATCCTGCAATAACAGACCTTGCTTTAGAATTGACGATTGGCGGAAATCAGAAAATTTCGATTCGTGAAACTTTCCCGAAAGGAAAAACACAACATTCGTTTATAGTATCCATTTCATCACCAAGATTATGGACGCTCGAAGACCCATATTTGTATGAAATAAATGCAAAATTGGCCGACGATGAAGTAAAATCTTATTTCGGAATGCGTAAGATTTCGACCGTGAACCTGCCAAATACCAATTACAAATACATCGCCCTCAACAATAAGCCTGTTTATATGCAATTGGCTCTCGACCAATCGTATCACCCAACGGGTTTTTATACTTTTCCCACCGATGAATTTATGAAAAACGAAATTCTTTTGGCCCGAAACATTGGTCTGAATGGTATTCGTACACACATTAAGGTTGATGTACCTCGTAAACTTTATTGGGCCGATAAACTGGGTGTTTTGGTGATGTCTGATTTGCCGAATTTCTGGGGAGAACCCGACAAAAATGCTCAAAAAGAATCAGAATACACACTTCATGAAATGATTAAACGTGATTATAATCACCCTGCCATTTTCTCTTGGATTACCTTCAACGAAACTTGGGGTTTAAAAACAAAGCAAGAAGTCAATGGTAAAAAACAAAGCGTTTATCTGCCCGAAACTCAAAAATGGGTAGCGTCGGTCTATCGCTTAGCTAAATCGCTTGATGCTACGCGTTTGGTAGAAGATAACTCGATTTGTTGCGGAGCGGGTCATACCGAAACCGATATTAATTCGTGGCACGAATATTTGCCAGGTTCGGGTTGGGAAAAACATTTGAAGGAAATCGACGAAAAAACGTTTGTAGGGAGTCAGTTTCATTATGAGAAGGGTTATACACAAACCGATGTACCGAATATCAATTCAGAATGTGGTAATGTTTGGGGCTACGAAGGAAGTACGGGCGATGTAGATTGGAGTTGGGATTATCACCGAATGATAAATACTTTCAGAAAATATCCAAAAATTGCGGGTTGGCTTTATACCGAGCATCACGATGTGATTAACGAATGGAATGGCTATTTCAGATTTGACCGTAGCGAAAAAGAAACAGGTGTGGGCGAAATAGTTGAGGGCATGTCAATCAAAGACTTTCATTCGGATATTTATATTTCGGCGGGTAACGAAATCAGTCGAAGTGTGAAGCCAAAAGAGGAAGTGAGCGTACCCTTGTATCTGTCTGTGATGACTGATAAAGATTTAGGAAAAAGCTTGAATCTGAAAGTACAAATGTATGGATATGATGCTTTGGGACAGAAAAAAACTTGGGGGAATATGACCAAAACTATTCCGTATCAAGCATGGATTCAGAAAGAAATCGAACCAATAAAATTGACCATGCCCGATGAAAAATCGGTAGTAATTGCTGCCCTAATTTTGGAAGACAACGCAGGAAATGTAGTTCACCGTAATTTTACTACGTTTATAGTTGAAGGTATTACCCCAAGCGAAATGACACTTTTGAGTGGTAAAAAAGCTAAATTAGTAAGCATAGAGCCAAAAAACTTTAGCGATGCCCGATGGAGTAAAAAACAATGGAATATTCTTGACGGACTAAAAGTGAACGGAGCAGGAAGTGGTTATTTCGAATACAAAATCAAGATTCCTACTGATACAAAATTCGGAACTGCCTCGTTTGTAGCAGAAGTTGCATCGAAGCAACTTTTTGCCAAAGACAAAGAAAATTCTCAGATAAAAGATACTGACTACATGTTGGGGGCAAAAGCCGAACCAAGTCAAAACAAAAATGCGTATCCGATGACCGATACTTCACGCTACCCAAGTGCAGTTTCGGTAAAAATCAATGGCGTTTTTGCAGGAAGATATGATTTACCTAACGACCCAGCCGACCACCGTGGTATTTTGTCGTGGCATAACCAACCACAAGACAAAAAATTGTATGAAGCAGGTTCGTATGGCTATCGTTTGGGAGTAAATATTCCACAAAAAGCCCTCGAATTGGCTCGTACAACTGGTGAATTCATTATCCGACTTGAAGTAGATGAAAGCATCGCAGGTGGTTTAGCTATTTACGGAGATAAATTTGGTCGTTACCCGATGAATCCTACGGTTATTTTAGTGATGGAATAGTGATTCATGCACTTGAGAATGGTTACTTGTTATGTGACTGATTCAATAAAAAACAAACGGCTGTCAATTTTGATTGACAGCCGTTTAAGTTTCAAAATCAATTCCCTTTGGGAGCAGGATTTATTGTAACTTCCACGGGTTTTCTTGGCGAAGCCACCGAAGGTGGAGTTGTCTGTGGCGAAACACTTGGTTGTTTTGTTTCAACCATTGTTGGTAGTGGCGATGTATTTTCTTCCATCGGCACTTTTATTTCTTTTATCGAAGCCTCACACTGTTTAATTGCCAAAACAGATTCTTCCATCAAGCCTTCTTTTGCTGCTTGATAATAATACGACATCGCTTTTCTGAGCATATCGGCCGTAGCGGCTGGTGTACGCTGACGCATCGCCAAACGTTGTAATTCTGTTCCCTGTGCCAACGTAATATGAGCAATCTGTCCACGATTTGGGTCATTGGGGTTCATGCTTACCAATTCTAATAGGTTTTCTTTGGCAGGTGCGTATCTTTGCAAAGCAAAGTAATCCTTAAATTTTTTGGTAAGATAGAGTGCGTGCGAACTATTCTTTATTTGCTCGCTAATTTGGCTTGATGCCTCAAATTCTGGTAAATTTGCACATTCACGGTATTTAAAGAAGGCATCCCAGTAGCGTCCTGCTTTGAAATAACTATCAGCTTCATCGAGCATGTACGCACGAGATACTTGGGCATTGCTTGCCAACGGCAGTAAAATAATCCAAGAATTGAGTGTAATAAAACGAAGCAGTTTCATAAATTATAATAGATTTAAGCCATTAGTTTAAACAAGAAAACGAATATAAAGGTTTGAATCTCAATAAATTACAAGTTTTGGTTGCCAACTGTTTTCGTATGCTTTACATAACGTATTTTACTACAAAATTATTGAATAATTACTATTAAAAACAATTTGTCTTTGCAGAATTTCATAATTGATATAAAGCATTTCATAGCTCAAAATACCGATTTGGCGATTGACGAAAACCCTGCTGGATTTCCAAATACACCTTTCAAATATTTATTTTTCCCCGAAAAAAACGTAGTCTTGCATTGTGTTTCGTTGGAAAATAAAGTTGATGAGGCTACTTTTTTTCAAAAAATCAGCCAATTACTCGCCCAAAAAGATATCAGAGTTATTCATCTCTGGGAAGATGTTTGGCAAACCAAACGAAGCATCGTTGAGTCGAGGCTAATGTCGATATTTGGAAAGAGCGAAACCATTCCAGCTCGATTAACCCAAGTACAACGAATCGATAAGCCAACGCTCGATAAGTTTCTGATAAACAATCATTTACAGGGCAAAGTTAATGCCAAATTGAAGTATGGATTATTTTTGCCGAATCGCTATTTTAGAGTGATTCAAAATGAAAAAGTTTTGCACGAAAATGCTCATAGAGAAGCGTTTTTGGTGGCAGTTGCTTCGTTTAGTAATGCCAAAAAGTTTATCAGAGATGGGCAAGAATTTCGGTCGTACGAACTGATTCGGTTTGCTAATTATAAAGGTTTTACTGTCGTGGGTGGACTAAATAAGCTTTTGAAAATGTTTATAGATGAACACGCCCCCGACGATATTATGACTTACGCTGATGCTGATTGGTCGGACGGCACAAATTATGAAAAAATAGGCTTTGAGCGAATCGAGCTGACACCTCAGCTTACGTTTGAACTTGACAATGAGACTTTTGTAAGAAAATTGGCCGATGAAAACTCAAAAACCAAAATTTATAACTCAGGAAATTGGAAGTTTTTGATGAAATTGAAAGACGATGCAGAAAGAGACTAATCAACCCTTAATCGTGATTTTAGGCCCAACGGCTTCGGGAAAAACGAAGTTAGCGGTAAATGTTGCATCAAAACTTAATGGCGAAATTATTAGTGCCGATAGCCGACAAGTTTACCGAGGAATGAATATCGGAACGGGCAAAGATTACAAAGAATATTTGCCGTTTTTTAAGCAAAATCAAGATTGGCCAGCGGGTATTGAAGGGGTGCATTTGATTGATAACATTAAGGCGGGCGATAGTTATAATGTAGCGTTTTTTCAGAGAGATTTTCGGAAAGCTTATCAAGCTATTATTTCTCAAAATAAAACACCGATTTTGTGTGGTGGAACAGGAATGTATATTGAGGCCATTTTACGAAATTATGAAGATACGCAAGTGCCTATCAGCCAAGAATTAAGAGATGAGTTTTCTTTGAAGACTGATGAGGAGTTAGAAGCGATTTTTCAAGAAAAATACTTTCAAGAAAAGGCTGATATTTCTACCCGAAAAAGATTGATTCGAGCCATAGAAATTGGCAAATGGAAGTCAGAAAATAGAGATTTGAAAGAGGAAAGTACGGCATCCTTCTCAAATCGGAATAGCGTTATTTTCGGCATAGAAATTCCAGTAGAAACCCGCCGAGAAAGAATTACGAAACGCCTACACGACCGCCTACAAAACGGCATGATTGAAGAGGTGAGAGCTTTGCTCGAAAGTGGCATTTCGGCCGAAAAATTAATTTTCTACGGTCTTGAATATAAGTTTATTACTGAATATTTAGTTGGTTCTTTATCTTACGATGAAATGGCAAAACGCCTCGAAATAGCGATTCATCAATTTGCTAAACGGCAAATGACATTTTTTAGAAGTATGGAACGTAAAGGCATTAAAATCAATTGGTTAGACGGAGTACAGCCAGTTGAGGAGATGACTAACCAGTTGCTCGAAATCCTCAATCATTAAAAGAATAGAAGCATTATTTATTATCAATTATCCAATCAAAAATATGCGTACAGTAGCCATTTTTATTTTCGATGATGTAGAAGTTCTCGACTTCACAGGCCCATTCGAGATTTTCGGGGTAACAGGGAAACAAAATGGGGGAGAAGGACTTTTTGATGTTTTCACCGTAGCTGAAAAACCAAAAGTAGCCGCTCGAAATAACCTAATCGTAGAAGCAACTTATACGTTTGACAACTGTCCGACGCCCGATATTTTATTGATTCCAGGTGGTGGAGGTTTCCGACCTGACGGAACGCCTTTTGGTACTCGCAGAGAAATGAATAATCAAAAATTGCTCAATTGGGTGCGAGAAATGAATGAAAAAGTAGAATTAATGTTGTCAGTTTGCACAGGTTCGTTAATTTTAGCCAAAGCAGGTTTGCTCGAAGGGCTTTCGGCCACAACCCATTTTAAGGCGGTTCAGCAAATGCGAGAAGTTGCCCCAAATACCGAGCTTTTCCCCGAAAAACGCTGGGTTGATAATGGCAGAATTATTTTGTCGGCAGGTGTTTCGGCAGGCATTGATATGTCGTTGTATGTAGTTTCAAAATTGCATGGTGAAGCCGCTGCGGTCGATACGGCTGCCTATATTCAGTATGATTATTGGACGTAACGGTCAGACCTGCGGTACAGCCCTTAAAATTTCTTCACCGAATTAATATCCAGCACTAAGTAACTTCCGTCAACGTTTGTGTAGTTGAGTTTTACGAAGCCATATTCTTCATTGTAGTAAGCTACGAGTCGAGTTTCACCTAACGAACTTTGGGCGTTGGCATCAACAATGAAGCACTTCAAAAAACCAATATTGGTTTTGATAGTTTGAATATCACGGATTCGGTAGCTACTACTGACTTCAACCGTACCTTGCCAAGTTTTCCATTTTTCGCTACCGCCCACATCGCTGGTTGTGTGGGTGCTATACCAAGTGTTATCTTTGACGATTGGCTCACGAATTTCTGGACGTGGATTTAGTTCAGAAATTAAAAAATGGCCTTCTTTTGGGGGTATTATCGAAATATTGCTGCAAACCTCTACTAATCCAGTTTGCTCATATTTCATTCCTCGGCGTTCTTTACTTAGGTAATCGTATTGTAAGAGCGAGGCTTGCCCAAAATAATCGCCCGCCTTTACGGTCATGGCCAAGTAATAAATAGCCGTATAATCTTGCTCGAACGTTAGTTTTGATTTTGGTTCGAGTTTCCAACTCAACTCAAAAGGGGCAATGTGTTCGGGTTTGGTGTAAAGTTTTACGAGTAAAGTGTCCTTTTCTTTCAGAAAATAATATTTATAGTAAAATTGACGGTATTGTTTATAGATAGAATTATCGTCGGACAAATGCTTCATTTCTTCAAAGCTCTGACCCAATGTATTTTGTAAAGCAAAACAGCAAATAGTTATTAAAACGACTAATCTCATAGCAACTTCGAGCCAATGTATGCCTTAACTCCTTCAAAATCAGTGCCATTAAACCACTCAAACGCATCTTGATTTTTAAACCAAGTCATTTGGCGTTTGGCATACCGACGAGAATTTCGCTTCAAAAGTTCAACCATTGTAGCATAATCGTAGTTGTTATCAAGGTATTCAAATACCTCTTTGTAGCCAACGGTCTGCAACGCATTATGATTTCTATAATCAATCAAGCTCTTTACTTCTTCTATTAACCCATTTTGCAGCATCAAATCCATGCGGAGATTGATGCGTTTGTATAGCTCCTCACGAGGGCGTTCGATACCAATTTTGATGAGATTAAAACTTCGCTCGATACTGCTTTTTTTATGAAACGAAGAAAAAGGTCGGCCCGAACTTAAACAAACTTCCAATGCCCGTACTACTCTTTGAGAGTTTTGTAAATCGGCAGTTTCGGAATATTCGGGGTCGAGTTGTCGGAGTTCTTCGGCCATTATTTCCAATTCTCCTTTTTCTAAACGTTGCATTAATTTTTCTCTCAAAGCCAACGGTGCTTCGGGCATTTCGTCGAGTCCATCGGTGATGGCTTTCACGAAAAGTCCTGAGCCACCCGTCATAATGGCTACTTTTTTTCGCTTAAAAATGTCATTTTCGAGCAATTTGATAGCATCTCGTTCAAAATCGCCTGCACTATAATATTCTTTAATACTGTGTGAATCGACGAAATGATGCACCACGCCAGCCATTTCTTCGGGTGTAGGTTTGGCCGTTCCGATGCTTAATTCTTTATAAAATTGTCGAGAGTCGCACGAAAGAATCTCTGTGTTGAAAGCCTTGGCGAGTTTTACGCACAAGTCAGTTTTGCCGACAGCCGTTGGCCCGACGATGATTATTAAGTTACTTTTTGTACTGCTTAAAGTCAAAATTTCTAAAAATATTTTTTTGTTAATCAATAAATTCTCAAAATTAAGCTATTCTTAGCAAATTGTTTTAAATTTATTCCAAACGGGCGGCGTTCCGCTTCGCTCAGTCGTTCATTCAAAATTAATTTTCTATGGAATTTTTGCTTTTTCTTATTGCCATTGCCATCGGAGGAGTTGCCGCTTGGCAGATTTTTAATTGGATGTACGGAAAAAAACTGCGTGATAACAAAGAAGAACTTCGCCAAGAGTCAACGCTTCTGCTCGAACGTATCGAAAAAGTTTTCAAGGTCGTAATGGCCGAAGGATATTTTACTGAAATCTACGACCATAGCAGCAAAAAAGAATTTATGGGCTTTTTTAAAGTAAATAAAAAGGCATTGGTGGTTTCGAGAGCGAAAGTTTCGGTAGGTTTTGATTTTGGAAAAATGAAAGTAAAGCGAGACGAAACAACCCGAAAGTTGGTAGTTGAGCAGTTTCCCGACGCAGAAATTTTATCGATTGATACCGATTATAAATTCTATGACATCGACCAAGGTTGGCTCAATAAATTCAACCACGAAGATTATACAAATATCTTGAATGAAGCTAAAAAAGTAATGCAAGAAAAAGCCCTAACCAGCGATTTGCCAAAAGTAGCAAACCGACAAGTAGGGCTAATGATGAATCAGTTGGCAGCTTCGATGAATTGGGAGGTTGAGTTTAAACACGTCCCAATTTCCGAACAAAAAACGCTCGCCGAACTTACTGGTTTTCAAGAACAGTCATAGGAGCGTATCATATACCCCTTCTGCAAGTTTATTTTTTTAATAATTTAAACAATAATTCGGGTTCATTGGTGGTAATGAATTCAAATTTCTGATTTAGCAAATTTTTCATTTCTGCTTCATCATTCACTGTCCAAGCATTTAAGATAAGTTTGTTTTTGAGTGCTACCGCTGCCCAATCGGGGTTCTTTTTGAACACCGAAAAATGATAGTCAATACCATCAATTTTATCAGCTAAAATCTGGTCGGGCGATTTATCTCCGTTCAAATGTTGTGTGCTTGCATCGGGTTTTATTTCCTCAATTCTCTTCAAAATATCATAATCAAAACTAATATAAACCGTTATGGTTTCGGCCTTTAGGTCTTTCACGAGTTTAAGGACTTTATCAGCAATCAATTTTCCTCTTTCTTTACTTGCCGAGGGCTTGATTTCGCAAACGAGTCTCGTAGTTGTATTATTTTCTTTACCTGCCAAAATATACTCCCGTAAAGTCGGTAATTTTTCGCCGTTTGAAAGTGGCGTTTTGGCTAATTCAGCGTAAGTAGTTTTCTCAATTTCAAGTTTGGTATAATGTGGGTCGTGGTTGATAATGAGCGAATCATCAAGTGTCATTCTGACATCAAACTCCGAACCTGTGCAGCCGAGTCTGATGGCTTCTTTGAGCGATGCGATTGAGTTTTCGGGAAGATTTTGGGTTTTCCAAGCTCCACGATGAGCCACTACTGGATTATCAGCAAATTTGATGCTTGTTGTACTGTTTTTTGAAACTTTACAAGCGTTTAGGGCAATGATAGATGATAGTAAAAGAATACTTTTTTTCATGTCGTGAAGTTTTTTCGACAAAAGTACAAAATGCTTGATAAAAAGATAATTTAACTTCCCGAAGAAATCGCTCGTATTCGCAGAAAAGAACGTATTATTTCTGTAATTTCTGCGAGAATAACAATTAAAACTCTGCGTATTTAGCCAATATATCACTTCAATTCCCTAATAACCTTTGGTTGGCTACTTCTGGCTATTCTGAAATACAAATTTGGCAAGCCAATTCTGGTATTTCGATAAATCCTTTTGGTTATCTCTGTGGTGAACGACGCTTCGGTTTAACTTTTTTTTTCTTTATAGTAAAGTGGATTTTCAAATAAATTTTAAACTTGTTCTACACCCAGAGTTTTTTGTAAGGAAAGATAAAATTGTATCAAGTTATTTCATAATTTGCGTAACAATATAATTTTTTAATTAAACTATTGTATAAAAAAGATACAAGGGTTAGATAATACTTTATTTGCAAATGCTGAAAGGTAAATCAATTGTAATCATTGGTGGAACAACGGGCTTAGGGTTTTCGGCAGCAAAAGCTTTTGTGCGTGAAGGTGCAAAAGTGGTGGCCGTGGGTCGTAAGCCCGAAAGCTGTTTGTCGGTCGAATTAGTTTTGGGCGAAAATGGTCGAGCAATGTCGGCCGATGCCACCAACGCAAACACGGCAAAAAATGCTATTGAGTTGTGTATGAGTGAGTTTGGTAGTTTTGATGGTCTCTATCACGTGGCAGGCGGAAGCGGACGTAAATTTGGCGATGGCCCCTTGCACGAGCTCACACTCGAGGGTTGGAATAAAACTTTTGAGCTTAACCTTACAAGTCTAATGCTCTCTAACCAAGCAGCAGTGCAGAAGTTTTTAGAGTTGGGAAAAGGTGGTACGATTCTGAATATGGGTTCGGTTTTAGGCTTTTCGCCTTCGCCAAAATATTTTGTTACACACGCATATTCGGCCGCAAAATCGGCAGTTGTGGGTTTTACGAAGTCTTTGGCTGCTTATTACGCCTCGCAAAATATCAGAATCAATCTTTTAGCACCTGCTTTGGTCGAAACTCCGATGTCGGAGCGAGCCAGTAAAGATGAAACCATCATGAATTTTGTAAAAACCAAACAGCCGCTCGATGGTGGTAGAAATGGTCGTGCTGAAGACCTTGATGGTGCTGCCATATTTTTTATGTCGGATGCTTCAAAATTCACGACTGGACAAACATTGTATGTTGATGGCGGTTGGGAAGTTTCGGAAGGGCAATATTTGTAATGAATAATTGAAAATGAAATTCTAATTCCTAACATCTAACTTTTTAAACCGTAATAATGAAAGTAGCAATCGGTATCGACCTTGGTGGCACAAATGTAAAAGGAATTTTGATGCGTGAAGATGGAGAAATCTTGAAGCAGCATCATATTCCAACGAAAGACGATGCCGAAGGGAAATGGCGTGAAAATGTACTCGAAATGGTCGATTACTTGAAAGATTTCCACCAAAAACCAATCGATTTTATCGGACTTTCGGCACCAGGTTTGGCCAGTGCTGATAATAAATGTATTGCCCATTTACCTAACCGATTATTTGGCTTAGAAAATTTTATTTGGGAAGACTATTTTGGCACAAAAACGCTCGTCTTGAACGATGCCCATGCCGCACTCATGGCCGAAGCCAAGTTCGGAATTATACAAGGGCATAAACACGCAGTATTGCTTACACTCGGCACGGGTGTGGGTGGAGGAATTATGATAAACGGGCAGCTTTATCAAGGTTTGAGTCAAATGGCAGGTCATTTGGGGCATATTTCGCTCAATGCCAATGATGATGAACGAAGTATTTTGGGAATGTCGGGAAGTTTAGAATATGTCATTGGAAATTGCTCAATTGAGCGGCGTTCGATGGGGCGTTTTCAGTCAACGCATGAGTTAGTGAAGGCTTACCTAAATAACGATTCATTCGCTACTTGGATTTGGCTCGATTCGGTCAGGAAATTGGCGATTGCCATTACTTCACTCATCAATGCACTTTCGCCCGAAATCATTGTGTTGGCAGGAGGAATAACCACTGCGGGTGAAGCTTTATTTAAACCTTTGAATGAATTTATCGAACTTTTTGAGTTTCGACCAAAAGGCAAAACAACAGTAATCAAACAAGCAAAATTTGCCGATTTATCAGGAGCAATTGGTGCGGCAGCTTTTGTGTTTGATAAACAATAAGAGTATATATCTGGATTTATAAATAGTAAATTTTAATGAGTTACACCGCCGAATATTTAAAAAAATGTCAAGGTTTAATCGAAACTGTTGCTGCTCAAGAAACACAAATTCTGCAAGCCGCAAAACTGTTTTCGGAGTCGATTTTGGCAGGAAGAATGGTACACGTTTTTGGTAGCGGACACAGCCGAATTATGGTCGAGGAAATGTGGCCACGTTATGGTTCATTCCCAGGGTTCAACCCAATCGTAGAATTATCTCTGACCTTTCATAATTTGGTGGTAGGAGCAAATGGTCAACGCCAAGCCATGTTTTTGGAGAACGTGACGGGTCTTGCAGCTCAGATTTTAAGAAACTTTGACCTTTCGGAAGTCGATACCGCTTTGGTGATTTCCTCATCAGGCTGCAATGTCGTACCAATTGAAATGGCTGAAATTTTTCAGAAAAAAGGCATAAAAACCGTTGGAATTATTTCAAAGCAACACTCAGAAGCCAGCACCAGTAAAAAACAAGATGGACGAAAATTGCAAGATTTCTGCGAAATTGTGCTTGACTCAGGAGCCCCCGTAGGCGATGCCATGATTTATGTCGATGGTTTAGAGACACCTGTTTCACCAGGCTCAACAGTTGGTTCTTGCATGATTATCAATAGCATAAAAGCTGAGTTGGCAAATATGCTTACGCAAGCGGGGCATCCGCCAAAAGTACTGACGGCAGGAGCAGTAATCGGAGCAGAAAAAGCCACCGAGATTTTTCAAGCTGCTTACGACGAACACGCTCATAGAATCTCGAAAATGTATCAAAAAGTAGGCATCGAAAGCTATGTTTCTAAAGAAAAGTAACAAACCATTGCTGACTTAGAGTCGGCAATAAAAATGAAAACCTTCCTTTGTTCCTTTAGCTACCCATTTCAATGGGTAAAATAGGTCGGAAAAGCTGTAAGGGTTTGTACGATATTTAGTCATCGAAGTTTTCCATTATCAATTATTCATTATCAATTAGAATTATGCAACCAATTCCCATAAAAACCACCGTAGTTGGCTCGTGGCCGTTTCCGAGTTGGCTTGAATTTGCGTCAGAAAATTTAGATAAATTCGGCCCTGCCGACATCAACGAAATGATAGAAGATGCGGTTGTAAATGCCATTCACGACCAAGTTACGGCTGGTCTTGATGTAATCACCGATGGCGAACAAACGCGTCTGGACTTTAATTTGTCATTCTATGGTTTTATCAAAGGGCTTCAACCTAACCACGAAGAAACCCGAAAATTTGGCCCACCCGCTCACGACCAACGTGGCAAACACACAATCGTTGAACCATTAACCGCACCAAAAGGCTTAGGCGTGGTAGAGGAATTTAAAAGATTGCAAAGGCTTGCTCCCGAAGGGAAAATCTTGAAAGCATCCATTCCTGGCCCTTACACACTTTCGGGACGAATGTTAGCGGGCGAAATCTACAAAGACCGTTGGGAAATTACCGAAGCTCTATTGCCGATTGTATCCAAAGAATTAGAAGATTTGGTAGCCGCAGGTACAAAAGAAATTTGTATTGATGAACCCTCGATGTCGTGTTATGCTTATAGAGAAGACACTAAAAGGTTTGTTGATATTTTTAACCGAACTGTGAAGAATATCGTCGGTAAAACCCGCATCGGAACACATTTATGTTTTGGAAATTATAAAGGCCGTTCAGTAGGTAAGAAAACAATTCTACCGATGCTCCCCGATTTCTTAGATTTTACGGTCGATGAATTACACACCGAAATGTGCGTACTAAATTTCGCCGAAGTGCATTTATTGGAGCGTTTTGCCGAAAAAATGGACGTAGCCGTTGGCGTTATTGATGTAAAAAGTTATTACATCGAAACCGTTGAAGATATAAAAGAACGCATTGAAAAATGCTTAAAATACGTTCCTGCCGAAAAACTCGCCATTGCTCCGGACTGTGGAATGTCACAAACGGCTCGTTGGGCAACGAAGCAAAAAATAGCCAATATGTGTGCCGCAGCCAAACAAATGAGATAAAATGGCCTTAATCAAACCAATACAAAAAGATAAGGAGTTACTGAACGACATCAAATCATTCAATAGCTCGACTGGTTTTAAAATTTGGTGGTTGGCACAAAGTGGTTTTCTGATAAAATGGCAAGAAAAATACTTACTTTTCGACCCTTATTTGTCAGACTCTTTGAGCGTAAAATATCAAAATACCGATAAGCCTCACGTCCGTATGAGTGAGTTGGTCATTTCGCCTGACCAATTTAATTTTATTGATATTGTTACATCGAGCCACAACCATACCGACCATTTAGATGCTGAAACTTTAATGCCGATTATTCAAAATAATGCGGACATAAAATTCATCATTCCAGAAGCTAATCGAACATTTGTGGCCGATAGAGTGCAATGCGATTTGAATTTTCCGATTGGGTTAAACGATGGACTCTGTTTTGAGCATAAAGGGTTCAAGATTACAGGAATACCAGCGGCACACAATGCCGTCGAGCGAAACGAGAGAGGCCAATGCAAATTCATGGGTTTCGTTGCCGAATTTGGTGGTTTTTCGGTTTATCATTCGGGTGATACACTTTGGTTTGAAGGCTTAGAGGAAATCTTGAAACCCTATAAAGTGGATGTTGCTTTTTTACCCATCAACGGCAATAAACCCGAACGAAAAGTAGCAGGGAATCTCAGTGCCGAAGAGGCCGCTAAGTTCGGAAAAATCATTGGTACGAAGCTCGTCATTCCACATCATTATCATTTATTTGAGTTTAATACAGAAGACCCACAACGGTTTGTTGAGGCTTGTGAGCAGTATCAAACGAATCATAAAGTCCTTGAAATGGGCGAGGGCGTGATTATCAATCAATAGAAATACATCATAAATCATCTATTCATCAAACAATTTACAATAAAATCATGGCAAAAGTATGTATTCTTGGCGGCGGATTTATCGGTCGATTCTATGCCGATTCGCTTCATGGACAACGTGGACGTGACCGAGTTTCGGTAGTCTATGCCCGACGTGAAGAAACCGCCATTCGTTTCGCTACCGATTACGCTGTTCCGCATTATTTTACTGATATGGAAGAGGCCATCAAACACGCCGAAACCGAAGTGGTAGTGATTGCCTTACCCAATAATTTGCACGAAATTGCTGTAAATCTTTGCGTAAAACACAAAAAAGCAGTGCTTTGTACAAAACCACTCGGACGCAACGCCGAAGAAGCCCTACGAATGACTAAAGCTTGTGAAGAGGCGGGCATTTTTGCAGGATATTTGGAGGATTTGTGTTATACACCTAAATTCATGAAGTCTCTAACAAGTGTAAAAAATGGAGCTATTGGTCGAATTTTATGGTCAAAATCTCGTGAAACACACCCTGGGCCACACTCCGATTGGTTTTGGGATATAAACATGGCAGGTGGTGGAGCAATCTTAGATTTGGGTTGTCATTGCATTGAAATTGCCCGAAATTTCATCGGAAAAGACATTCGACCAGTAGAAGTTATGTGCTGGGCTGATACCCAAGTGAAACCCATTGATGCCGAAGACCATGCCATCGGACTCGTAAAATATGAAAATGGAGCCATCGGACAATTTGAAGTATCGTGGACTTTTAGAGGCGGTATGGATTTGCGAGACGAAGTGATGGGAACAGAAGGAACAATTTGGATAAATTCATTTCTAAGAACTGGTTTTGAAATGTTTACGAGCGGAGCGGGTGAAGGTGGCTACGTGGCCGAAAAAGCTGAAAGTTCGAGTGGTTGGCAGTTTCCTGTTGGCGATGAAGCTCATGAATTGGGCTACACCAATATGTTTACCGATATGTTTAATGCCATGGAAAAAGGCATCGAACCCAACGAAACATTCTATGATGGATACGTAGTAAACGCCATCATTGATGCGGCTTACAAATCGGCTAAAACCAAACTTTGGGAGCCAGTTAAGTTACCCGAATGGCGTGGGCAAGTTGGCGTACAAAAACCATCGGTTTACAACGAATACGATGCCGACCATTGGTTTATCAAAGATGAAATTTTGCCAAATGGAGATAAAAAAGTTATCCTAAAAAAGAAAACAACGGGCGAAATCATCGAACTGGAAACTTGGAAATAATACAGTTTACCTAAATATTAAGAAAGGAGCAAATAAATTCTATTTGCTCCTTTTTGCTTTATAATGAAACACTTATGAATAGAATTCCGTTAATATTCTGAGTTTTCTATATAGGTAGGTTATTGTGTTTAGCTTGTTTTCGTACGTAAATTTTGACAAGTTTTTCGTATAAGTCTAAAATTCTACGTTTTTGTGGCTTTGTTATTCGGTATAATGCAACCAAATTTTATTTGGAAGCGTCTTTTATCACACAAGAGCGTTGGAAACGAATTCAAAATGAAAAAATTATATACATATCTATTTTTTGTTGGGCTGATTCTGTGGAGCTGCGATAGCGTCACAGACCTTCAACCGCATCAAAATATTGATGAAGCGATTCCCGTAGCTGCTATAAATGCCATCAAAATAAATTATCCAGAAGCAACCAAAGTACGTTTTTCAACAATTGAAAGAAACAAAGTTTTTCAATCTGATTTCGATGTAAGAGTTGAAAGAATGTCGGCAGTCGTGAATAACGTTGGCGTAATTTCGGAGATGTACAGGCAAACAGG
The DNA here is from genome assembly GCA_027488335.1 of Cytophagaceae bacterium. Classification (GTDB taxonomy): domain Bacteria; phylum Bacteroidota; class Bacteroidia; order Cytophagales; family Spirosomataceae; genus Emticicia. The sequence continues at coordinate 24,420 of JAIYBU010000152.1, read as the reverse complement.
TATTGTCAATTTACCTGACAACATAAAGGCTTATCTCGACGCAAATTATGTAGGAGCAAACGTTGGTAATGTGAGTCAACAAGTAAATAAAGAGGGAAAAGTAGAGGGTTATAAAGTTATACTCAAAGATAAAGATTCGAAAAACATTACTTTGTTTTTTGATGTTACAGGAACACTCATTATGAATGTTTCGGATAATCAAAATGGTGGGCCGGCAGGAATGCCACCGCCAAAACTTTACTTTATTGATAAAAATGAGCTTCCGCAAGCTATCACAGCCTTTTTGGTGGCAAAGCACGACGACTATAAGTGTATAAAAATAGGAGTTGTTTTGGATGGTACAACTAAGAATTATTCAGTAGTAGTTAGTCAAGATTTTACGACATTTGATTATTTGTTTGATGAAAAAGGAAATGTATTGAAGTCATCGTCGTTTGGGGTCAATGCTCCGAGTGGACGTTTTGAAGATAAACCAATCACAATCAATGACTTAACCACTAAAATTAAGTCATATCTTGATAAGGAATATAAAGGTTGGCAGTTTGAAAGAGGTATTGCGTTCATCCAAAACGGAGTAATTCAGATATATAATGTACTCATTACTTATGATAAAAAGCAATATTCTTTACAGTTTGATAAGGATGGCAATTTTTTAAAAAGAGAACAAGTAGGAGCAGGAGGAAACGATACTAAAGTAGAGGTAAAACTAATTTTCCCGAAAGATGTACCTACTACAATTGTAAACTATTTAGCATCAAAACATAAAGATTATAAATATCTTCAAACGGCTATTATTACTGATAAATTTAAAAAGACGTATTGGATAACAATTTTGAGCAATAACGAAGTCTATGATTATACTTTTGATGAAAGTGGGAAGTTTTTGAGCGTAAAGGAAATTGAAATGAAATTTCCTGATAATAAAATTTATGATAAACCCCTTGATGCTACAGACATACCGAGCAAAGTCAAGGAGTATTTAGAAGCAAACTATAAAGGTTGGGTCTTTCAGAGAGGGGTAACTGTCTATGCCGAAAATAAAATTTTAGGATATGTTATCGCAATAAAGGTCGCTAACGATTATTATTACATAAATTTTGATGCGAATGCCAATTTTATATCGGCAAGAAAAGGATAAAACCTACATCAATACTAACCTTATTAATTGAATCTATAAACACAGCAACCCTTTTCGGATGCGGAATGAAGTTGAATTAGTTCTTGGTTGTCAGCGAAACGACCCGAGAGCCCAAGCCGCCTTTTATAACCTCTATAAAGGCCGCCTTTTGGGTGTGTGTCGTCGCTATGCCCGAACTGTAATGGAAGCAGAGGATATTTTCCAAGAGGCATTTATAAAGATTTTTAATAAAATCAATGATTTACAAAAACCTGAGTCAGTCGAATATTGGGTGAAATCGTTGGTCGTCCGAACGGCCATTGACCATTATCGCCAAAATAATAAAGACCGTCAGTTTGTTGATTATGAGGCCATTGAAAATCAAGGCGATGCCGATATTGGCGTGATTTCACAACTTAGTCACGACGAAATTGTTGGGGCAATCAATCAATTACCCGATGGCTATCGAATGGTAGTAAACATGTATTTGATTGATGGCTATGAGCATAATGAAATAGCTAAGATTTTACAGATTTCGGAAGGAACTTCCAAATCACAGCTTTCGAGAGCCAAAGTTCATCTCCGTAAAACTTTACAGGAAATGGGCGTAGTCCTTTAGCTTCGACTTCACTCAGCTATCAAAAGGAAGTATTTAAAATTACGAAACGAATAAAATTGCTTAAATCTCTTTTGGAGATTGGCGTATATGAAATCAACAGACGACATAAGGAAACTTTTATCTGAAAAATTCGGGAATTTTGAAGCCGAACCGCAAGATGCCTCTTGGGATGAGATTCGCTTTGCTCTCGATTTGAAAGATAGGCTCGAAACTTATGAAGCTGAGCCACAAGAAGAATCTTGGAGTGAAATAAAATTTGCCACCGACCTTTCTGCGAAGTTTGAGAACTACGAGGCCGAACCACAAGACGAAACTTGGCGTAAAATTCAACTTGTTACTCAGCTAACTTCCAAATTTGAAGGGTATGAAGCCGAACCAACGGCCGATTCGTGGGAGAAAATAAAAGCTGCTTTATCGACTAATGAATCAATTTCGTTAAGCGAAAAATTCAAAGATTACGAAGCCGAACCGCAAGCTTCAACTTGGGAAAATATTACGCTTACTACCCAATTATCAAGTAAATTTAGTAATTACGAAGCCGAACCAACGGCCGACTCATGGGAGATTATTAAGGCTGCTATCACACCAGAAAAAGAACGACGTGTGATTGCTTGGCCGTTTGCGTTCAGAGTGGGTATTGCGGCAAGCATTGCACTTTTGTTGGGTTTTGGTTGGTTGTTTTATACTAATAGTAAAGAGAAAGATTTAGCTGAAATAAACAATAAAAAGTTTCAATATACTAATAATAAGGGAAGTAATAAAGATAAAAGCCAAGGTTTAGCTAAAAATGAACCAGCCAAAACAGCAAAGATTAGTACAGAAAAAGAAGCTGGTAATAACAAAGCTGATGTCTCAGAACCAACCATTGTTGAGCAATCAAATGATTTGAGTGGTGTTGCCTCAAATGGTAGAATTAAGCATAGAAAAAGCTCAACTATCAAAAACTTAGAAAAGTCTTCTATCGAAAATCAGGTGGCTAAGGTTATCAGAAAAAAAGAAAAACGTTCGTTTAAAAATAGCTTAGAGAATTTATCTTCGACAGAAAATATTGCTCAAAACAATAAGGCAATACCGCCAGTAATTGACACAAAAAATACTGCAGCTAATATTCTGCCCAATATAAATTCAACAAATCAAGCAAATAATATTGAATTGAATATACTTGATAGTAAGGGTTTTAAACAAAAAAATATCACACTTCCTTTTGGCGAAATTGCGTATAACAACGAAGTGCCAATGAAAGAGCCAGAAGTGCGTGTAAGAAGAAAAATGATTCTGACGAGCAGTATCATGCCATTGCAAACTTACCAAGCACTTACGATTTTACCACAGACATCAACGTACATTCAACAAGTAGGTGCATTGAATGCCCTCGATGCTCAACGATTAGGTTTGCAAGCACGTGTGGGTGTTATGCAACCACTTTCAAATCGCTTCTCGACTGGTGTTTCGCTGGCCTATGCAGGCATCCGTCAAGCGGTTAGTTATGAAGTCAACAATGGTACGTATGATGTTGATTTGACAACAACTAATGGCTACACACTCGTTGGTGTAAGCGAAACCGTGAGTCAAAACAAATTTTTGCACACCGTCGGACTGAAACTTGATAATTCGTACTTAGTATCGAATAAGAAAAACAAAGTCTTTGTTTTGGGTGGAGCAGAAGCCGTGCGAATATTGAACAATAATCAATACGCCTACTATCTCAACGCCTCGGTTGCTTTGGCCTACCCAATGCAAGGCGGCAAGACCGTCTGGGTTGAACCAACGTACCGTTATAGTCTCTCTCAATCGCTTGATGTAAATAGTTATATGCAAATCCGCCCTTCAAATATTGGTTTGAATGTTAGAGTTAATTTTATGTGAGTTACTTCCTCAAAGGAAATAATTCCGAATCAACTCTTGAAGTTTGCATAATTTTCTCCATTTCGGCAACAATTTTTGGATATTTTGCTGCCAAATCGGTTGTTTCCGAAAGGTCTTTACTCAAATCAAAAAGTTCGGTATTGCCTTTTTGTTTGACGAGTTTCCACTTGCCTTTTCTCACGGCTTGGTCGAACCCTCGCTCATGAAATTCCCAGTAGAGATAATCATGCTTTTTAGCAATTCTTTTACCCCATAAAATATTGGCAAACGAAACTCCGTCAATGTTTTGAGGAGACTTAGTTTTTATTAAATCGGCAAAAGTAGGCATTATATCCCAGTTGGCCAGTGGTTCATTCGTAGTTTTTCCTTTAGGTATATTTGCTCCCCAAACAATCATCGGAACTCTGATTCCTCCTTCATATAAGTCTCTTTTAAAACCTTTTAGTGGGCCATTACTATCAAAAAACTCCATTTCTCGGCCACCTTCGTTGTGTGGGCCATTATCTGAAGTAAAGAAAACGTAGGTATTTTTATCCAAGCCCAATTCTTTCAATAAAGCCATTAAACGGCCAATATCTGCATCCATGTGGTCAATCATAGCAGCCATATTTGCATTAGGTTTATCCTGTGAACGATACGAACGAGCTTGTAAATTCTTTTGTACGAATGGTTTTTTCTCCTCAAAAATACTGCTGCCGTCGGGGTTTAAATATTTTTTTAAAGTGCTTGGAGGTGCATACATTTCGGCGTGTGGCATTGTGATAGCCCAATACATAAAAAAGGGTTTTTTATGTCCTTGTTTCACATAATTAAAGGCTTTTTCGGTAATAAAAGGATGAGAATGTTCGAGCGAATCCATCGGGTATGATTCACATTTTCCATCTTTTATTGTCCAGAGATTATTGGTATAAAATCGGTGGGCATGGCCTTGTGTGGCATAGCCCAGAAACTCGTCCCAGCCTTGTTTTTCAGGCGAGCCAGAGTTGTGGCTTTGTCCGAGTCCCCATTTTCCAAACATGGCGGTTGTGTAGCCGTTTTCTTGCATCATTTTTGGCAAAACTTGCTCATTTTCACGTATAGGAAATTCACCATTACCTCGTATGTAGGCGTGTCCCATGTGGAGGCCTGTCATGAGTGCGTAGCGTGACGGAGCACAAACTGTATTCCCCGAATAAAAATCCGTGAAACGAGTGCCTTCTGCCGCCATTTTGTCGAGATTCGGCGTTTTTATGGTCTTTTGTCCGTAGCAGCCTATATCGCCATAGCCTAAATCATCGGCCATTATATAGATGATATTTGGCTTTTCAATTGTGTTTGATTTGTCAGACTTTGCTGATAATAAAATAATCAGTGATGATAAAATAAATGCGTAGGAAATGAGTGTTTTCATATTTGAGGTTGAATAGCTAAGTGGAAGCAAGATAAACTTTTTTTTGAAAAAATACATCCTGTTATTGGCAGACTAATTGTTAGCTTTTTCAATTCACATGAGTCTCAATATGACCGTTTATAAATTTAAACAAAGCCTTTTAATGCTTTTCAGAACCTACGAACCGCATATTATTTGCATATTTCCAAAAAATCCGTTCTTTTGTATCATCAAAACCAATAAACATTTTATGCAATGAAACTCAAAATTACTCTCTTTATCATACTCGGACTCCTCGTTGGCGTGGGTTATTATCTGACAGCGGGTTATTATTCAAAAGGCGAACGTGCAGGAACAATCTCGAAACTTAGTGAAAGAGGCTATGTATTTAAAACGTACGAAGGAATGCTGAACGAAGGTGGCTATTCGGGCGAAACAGGTACGCTTACACCACGTTATTTTGAATTTTCGTGTAAAACTGATTCGGCTATCGCTAAATTACAAAGAGCCTTAAAAACGGGTGAGCGTGTTACATTGAAATACTCAGAAAAATTCTTTCAGTTTCCGTGGAATGGTGATACTAAGTATTTTATTAATGACGTAGAATTTCTGGTTCACCCAACTCAGATTCCAGCTGAGACTTTCCCTCATCATGCGGCACCTGCTGCTGTTACCGAAGCAAAATCTGACTCTACTTTATAAATAAAGTTTATTTCATAAAGACAAAAAAAGACAGTCTTTTAGACTGTCTTTTTAAATTGTACTTATTTCCTATAATCTAATACTTTTATTCTGCGTCGTCCTCAACTATGCCATCTTGGTCACCAGGTATGGTATCCATGAGTGCATCGGCGTCAGTTGCTACGGTTGCTTTGATTTTGGCTTCAAGTTCGGCCATCAATTCAGGGTTATCTTTCAACATATCACGCACACCATCACGTCCCTGACCCAATTTTGATGTTCCATAAGAGAACCACGAACCCGATTTCTTTACAATTTCTAAATCAACTGCTAAGTCGAGAACCTCGCCTGCTTTTGATACGCCTTGACCGTAAAGAATATCAAATTCTACTACTTTGAAAGGAGGAGCAAGTTTGTTTTTTACCACCTTCACACGAGTACGGTTTCCAAGAATATCATCTCCATCTTTGATTTGACCGATTCTACGAATATCAATTCTCATCGAAGCATAGAATTTCAAGGCATTACCACCCGTAGTTGTTTCTGGGCTACCAAACATCACCCCAATCTTATCACGCAATTGGTTAATGAAAATACAGCAACAGCCTGTTTTATTAATCGTACCCGTTAGCTTACGCATCGCTTGCGACATCATACGTGCTTGAAGTCCCATTTTGCTATCGCCCATATCGCCTTCAAGTTCAGCTTTCGGCACGAGAGCTGCCACGGAGTCAATCACGATAATATCAACCGCACCAGAGCTAATCAAATGCTCCGCAATTTCGAGTGCTTGCTCGCCATAATCTGGTTGAGATATTAATAAGTTTTTAGTATCAATACCCAATTTTTCGGCGTAGCTACGGTCAAAAGCGTGTTCTGCATCAATAAATGCCGCAATACCGCCTTGTTTCTGAGCTTCGGCAATTGCTTGCATCGCAAGGGTTGTTTTACCCGAAGATTCTGGTCCGTAGATTTCAACAATACGTGCTTTCGGGAAACCACCTACTCCGAGTGCAAGGTCAAGGCCAAGCGAACCTGTCGAGATAACTGGTACATCCATTATTTTGGCGTCACTCAATCTCATTACCGTTCCTTTGCCGTAGGTTTTGTCGAGTTTCTCCATGGTGGTTTGGAGGCTCTTCAATTTGTTTGCTCTGTCGTCGCCTTTTACTTCTTTTTCTGCTGCCATTTTATTTTTTAAAATTGAATTTTAATGATATTACTACAAACTGCTACTATTTAGGTAAAATTTGTTTATATTTCAATGTTACTGAGTTTTGATTTGAAAAAAATAATTTTTTTATTTTAAAAATATAAAAAAAATACAATTTGATTTTATTAAAAATTTCAAATAAGTTACAGTTTTTTTTAATACATTCTTTGTTTAATCTTTTCCTGTATTGCTCATTTGAACACTACAAAGGTAATATAATATTCTAATATGATGCGTAAATATTTTGATAAACGGTTTTTTTTAATGATAAGTGGCTTTTTAAAATCTTTATTTTTTTGTATGTGTTTTTTAATGTGCATATATACATATACCTATGCACAAGTAGATAATATTAACCTCGAAAATAATCATAAAATTACGGGTGTTAATATCGGAAAAGTTCAATTTAATTTAAGCTCGTTAGTTTATATTAAAAACAATGAGTACTTCAATGAAATAGCTGATGGCTATACACTTATAGGCTATTATGCAAACCCGACGGTAGGATATAAGCTTCATGAAAAAGTCCAAATTGATGCGGGTGTCTTTGTGAGAAAAGAATATGGTTATAATGGACTGAAAGAAATCGAGCCAACTTTTACGGTACAAGTAAAACAAAGGGATTGGCGGTTTTTGTTTGGGAATATCGAAGGAAATATCAATCACCGATTGATTGAGCCGTTGATGACTTTTGAGCGAGTGCTTACTCAGCCCTTAGAACACGGTTTTCAAGCAAAATACCAGAAGAAAGAAACCTTTTTTGATGGCTGGCTCGACTGGCAACAAACGACGATTGCGGGCAAGACTAATCAGGAACGAATTTGGGCTGGAGTATCCTTTTACAGCCCTGCGGTAAGCATTAAAGACATTAAATTTCAGGCTCTCGCACAGGCGAGTGTGTTTCATATTGGCGGACAAAATATTCAGAGTTTACAGCCCGTCAGAACACTCTTAAATCCTGCAGCTGGGTTGCGTGTAAAAAAAGATTTCGGTAAAAGCCAGTCGCTTACGATTGATAATTACTACGTTGGTTATTTTGAGTCTCCGCTGCAAGGAACGGCTTATTATTTGAATTCCTTTTGGAAAAACTCTAAGTATCAGGCTGGTTTTAGTTATTGGTTCGGGAACTTCTTTAATTCGCCTTTTGGCAATGATTTGATGCAATCAAGTTCTCGAAAATTTAATAATGCGTCATACTATGAAAATACACGTAGTTTGTTGATAGTAAGGCTTGTAAGAGATTGGGAAGTGTCGGAAAAAGTAAAAATATCGCTCAGAGTTGAGCCTTATTTTGACCTAAACAACCGAATTTTTGAACATTCAGAAGGGCTTTATTTAAGCTGTAAATTATAGAAAAATGCCACAGGTAAACCCGTGGCAAGTAATTTTCTCAACAGCAATTTTCACTATAATTATCAGAATCTGGCTTTCATTTTTCCTGTAAATGAAAGAAGATTTTCGTAGTCAATTTCATCAAACACAAGGTCGTCAGGCACTTTGTCTTCCGCACTGTGATTAACAATCATGTTATAGTATTTAAAGCTACTCACAGGCACGGAAAGCTGATAAATAACGCCGTGTTCGTATCGAGTATCTTCTATTTTCCAAATCGCCAATTTCGTCTTTTCGTCAAGTATTTTTACTGTAAATTTACTTCCTTGAAAACAATCAATGATAAGTGAATTCTGAAATTTCTTGACTGACTTTATAAAGTATGTTTCGGGGCCTTCCCCCTTGGTTGTTACAATGGTCGAATCCGTCAGATGAAAAGCGTAATGGCCTTTGATATTTTTCGGACAAAATACATAGGTTTTGCCGTTTAATTCTTGTGCTTCAAACCATTTCTTTGGTAACGAATTATACAGAGAATCATCTTTAAACGACCAAAGCTGCTTCATTTTTTTTGAAGCCTTAAAGTCTCGGCAATGACGAAAAACAATTGATTGGTAATAATCATCGAGGTCAATTCGTTTTTCTAAGTTCTTGCAAAAAATCGAATTTTTGGTGGTGTCAATAAAAATTCCGTATCTGCGTTTAATAACTTTATCGGGGTCATCAGGTTTGATGATAAGGGTTTCGTTATAAAAACTTCGGTAAACAGATTCGGATAGATTACTCGCTGATTGAGCAAATGCCGAACTAACAGAAAACCAAAGTATTAGGTATGCAACGGCTTTTTTCATAAAGGCACGAAGGGTTTATTCTCGTATATTATGATTAAATGTCGCAAAAATCATGCTAAAAATTAAGTGAGATTCGCATATAAATATTTTTATTACAAATAGCTTATAATCAATTTATTAGACCTATTTGGTGCTATTTTAATAAAAAACTTCAACTTTCGGAATGGTTATTGTGTGGTACTATAATAAGTTTTTGAAGAAAAACACACTTACTTACCCAAGAAAAAAGCGTGACTAATTACAAATGTAATTATGCCACGCCCACACGTCTAATTCGGAACTTTTTACTGATTAATCTCTTTGTTTTGGCTCATATTTTTCGGGAGCATATAAAAAACCGAAAGCCTCTGCACCTTCTTTCGTATGTACTTTGTGGTGAATGTAATGTGCGTGCATGATACGCTTCATGTATTTACTTTTTGCCACAAATTTGATTTTTACTCGACGATGAACGATAATATCATGAAACACAAAATAAGCTACTCCATAGCAAGTTACGCCCGCTCCAAACCATGTTAAATACCAAAATTCTGGATTTAGATTTCCGAAAATAATAGTTGATGATGCTACGATACTAAATACGATAGCGTAATAGTCATTTTTCTCAAAAAAGCCTTTGTGATGGTTGTGGTGGTCGGCGTGCCATGCCCAGCCAAAACCGTGCATGATGTATTTATGGGTAAACCATGCCATAAACTCCATGAATGCAAATGTGCCAATTACGATTAAAAACTTGATAAGCATAATACTATGACGTTGATTTAATTCTATATTCTTAACACAAAATTACGAGTGATTGTTTGGCGAAATGGTATTTTAGTGCAGTTTTTTTAAATAAAAAAATCCCTGTTTGAATCACAAACAGGGATTTTTCATTAAACGGAGTATTATTACTTCTTAGCAAACGATAAATTGGTAAGATAAGATAAACGAACTGTTGGGTTGCTTTCTTCGATGGTATCCGAAAAATTCCAAATGTTTTGATGAATATAGCACACCTGAATTTGATGATGAGGATTAATGACATAACCCAAGCCCGCAATAACTCGGTTTTGATTCATAAAGGTTTTTCCAACATTGTTTTTGCTTATATCTGTGCCCAATGGTCCGATATTCATAAAGGCTTCATCACCGATTATTCCGAGTAATTTTGGCTTGTTATCAACTTTGACGAGCGGATACGTTGCCAAAACCATGTAACGGAAGCGGTCACGGAATTTATAATCGTTGATTGCGTAGTCTGATGGACCAGTTGGTGTAGCTACTGTGCTACTTGCAATACCCACAAAACGGAACTCATTGCGTAGGCGATTGGTGAGTTTTAAATCGCCAAACTGATGATTGAACGTTCCTTGTAACCAAGGGTGGTTTTCTGGAATTGGGCGTTTATTGATGGCTGGGCTACCATAAACATAAGTATTGTAATGACTAAAACCCACACTTCCGATAAAATGTTTGGTAAACTGATAATCAAACGATGGGCGAATAAAATATTGCTGTTTTTCGCTGAAACCATTGGCATATCGCATGGTGGCTTCGAGCGTGAAAGATAGCTTTTTAGTGAGCATGTTTTTGCCTACATAATGCAACCAAATATTATTATTTTGACTTTTTGTTTGGGCAAAAGTAGCGAGCGTAGTTAAGCCCAGAAATAGTCCGAATATGAGTTTTTTGATGTCTTTCATTGATTTACGTGTTAAAATTTGTTGTGAATAGCGGAGATTTTTTATAATCTCTCAGATAATAATTAAAGTTTAGACAAAAAAATAACTTCCCGCTCTTACGAAACGAGTGAAATTTGCTACGAAGATAATGCTTAAAATTCTGCGTGAGCCCTCAAACTGAAAACGCTCACAGGGCCTCTATCCTTATTATAGGCCGGATTTACCACAAACTGATAATTAGGAGCTAACCAAAAATGTTTATCGTGTAAATGGATACTATAGTAAGTTTCAAAAATTTTCTCTAACCCATAGTTTAGTCTTCCGTCTCCTACAATAAATCCATAACCTCCACTGGCTAAATATGCCTGATGTTCCTTCGATATACCATTGGCTACGATTGCTACGCCAAAAGTATCGTTAGGTCTTTTCCACTTTGTTCCTGCATTCGAAAATCCTACACTAATTGAATGGTCGATTTCGGTAAAAGCCCAAGTTTCATTTTTTCCATCGTTCCAGCTTGTTCTAAAAAACAACCCCGCATTTGAGTTTAGTTGTTGTTCAGCATTTAAGCCAAATCCTATTTTGGTTCTGCCATCTTTTCGAGTTTCGGTAATATCCTTATCAGCCGTTTGGGTAGCTATTGCATAGTTCCCCATGTAGGTTTTGTTATAATACCCTAACAAACGAATGACCGTTTTCTTTCCAGATTCACCAAAAGGCTTTGAAACTTCGAATGAATGTGAGTAATTTTTTGCAAAATGGTAGTTTAAATCAGGGCCATTGGCAGTAGTTGGTACTGCCGTTGTGCTGAATCTAATACCAACCGCTGGACTTCCGTATTCAATCATATAACCCGATGTATAACCACGTACATTGGCGGCGTAGTCCCATGCTCCGTGACTCATCAAAGCCCAATTCATAAATTGTGAACGAGGGTCATGGCTGTAAGTATTCAAATCGAAGAAATCGGATAAACAAAACTTACCAATTACAAATCGAAGGTATTTTTTTGGGTATTGTGTTGCTATTTGATTAATTCCATCTTCGACAGTTACATACTCTTTCGAGAGCGGAATCGTTTGTTTCAGATAAAGTCTTGCCAAGTAAATTTTTGGGGCGGCATCTCCAATTCTAAATGCTTCGCCGTTCGTAAAGCCTGCAATTCCTTTTGCCCCACTTAAACCACTTCCACCTGATAGCTCTGCATTAAAATATCCTTCAGCACCTTTCCAGAGTCTAATACCCGTAAAAAACGTAGCGGTAATAGAAGCTTGTGTTTCTTTTGATGAAATTAAGCTATTAGTTCCGCTGTAGGGTGCATTGATACTGGGTTTTGTCTGTGAAACTACGGTTTGTTGGAAATGAAATGTGAAAGGCTGTTGTGCGATGGCAGAAAAAGACAATAACAGACAATAGCAACTGATGAATTTTGCTTTCATTTACAGAAATTTATTGCTTGGTTGTAAGATTTTAGGTGGTTGGTAATGAGGTTTACCAACCACCTAAAATAAATATTAGGCTTTCACTACTTTTTTACGAGCAGCCAATTTATGGTCTGATACGGGTTCGTGTTCATCCAAACCGATGATAGAAACGCTACCGCCACTTTGTGTATAATCATGCTCAAAATGGTGTAAGTTTTCCATCACTGAGTGGTCAACCAATTTGGTGTCTTTCAAGTCAATGATTACTTTGAAACCTGGAGGAATCGCTTCCAATTTAGATTTAATACCTAAATAATTCGTAAAAATTGCCGCTTTGTCAATCTCAACTAAATATGTATCGTCAGTAAATGATACTACAACTGGAGCTTTGAAAAGTGCGGTTACCGAAGCACCATGGTACATGTGGATGGCGATTTTGAGCAACATACCAGCACCAATACCTACCAATAAATCTTCAAAAAGCGTAAAGAAAATAGTTACTAAGAAGATAGCCAATTGCTCTTTTCCGATTTTGAAAGTATGGATAAACTCTCTTGGGTGAGCCAATTTGATACCTACGGTAATCAGCATGGCTGCCAACGCTGTATTTGGAATCAATTCGATAAGGTGCGAAGCTAATAATACGAAAGCTAAAATGAAAAATCCGTGGAAGAAGTTTGCCCAACGAGTTTTAGCACCATTATTTACATTTGAAGAACTACGTGCAACTTCCGAAATCATTGGTAAACCTCCTAAAATTGCAGCAACTGTATTTCCAATACCAACTGCAATAAGGTCTTTGTTTGTATCAGATTTACGACGATACGGGTCAAGCATATCAATTGCCTTTACGGTCAATAAAGACTCCAACGAACCCACCAAGGCAAACATGATTACATATTTGATGAAAATACCCGTTTGAGCAAAACCAGCAAAATCGACATTGATTTTAACGTTTTCGAGCAAATTTCCGATGTGAACCAACGCATAAGCTGGTTCAGTTGTTTGGAAATCCATCATTAATTCGGCAGGAATGGCAATTAATAAAACTACCAACGGAGCAGGTACTTTTTTGAGTGGGCCTTTAATGAATGGCCAGCCCAGCATGATTGCCAAACTGATAACCCCAATGAGTGTAGCTTTAGGGTCGAGGTGCATAATAAACTCTGGAATCGAAGCCAATAATGCGATTGGACCTTTGCCTTTTGTCATCGCTGGAGCCACATCTAACAATACAGGAATTTGCTTAGCAATGATAATCAAACCAATGGCAGCAAGCATACCATGAATGGCAGAAAGCGGAAAGAAATCGGCCAGTTTCCCGAGTTTGAAAACCCCGAAAAGTATCTGGACGATACCTGCCACAACCATCGCACCAAGGGCTAAGTGCCAGCCAGTTTCGCCACCACCAAACTCACCAACAGCACCTGCAACAATTACAATCAAACCAGCTGCAGGGCCTTTGATTGTTAGGCGTGAACCCATAAACAAACTGACAACAATACCACCTATAATGGCTGTAATTAAGCCCATAATTGGTGGAAAATCTGATGCTTTGGCAATACCTAAGCTCAAAGGCAAAGCCAACAAGAATACGATAAAACCTGACATTGCATCTGTTGAGAAGTTTTCTTTCAACCCTTCAATGCCGTCTTTAGGTAATATGAGTTTTGTTTTGTTTTCCATTTCGTTTTATTTAAAAATTACTTTTATTAGAATTTATTTTAGGCTTGTGTTTGATATTGGTTACTTCTTTATTGGAGAACTTCTGAGCTGCCCGTGCGGGAGAAATAAGTAATTCCTTAATAATCAAGTATCCAATTCTTTAAATTATGATGATTTATAAGCTGTTTCGTGATAAGTTTTTACGTGCGGCCCAAGGAATAGGCGAGAGTATAGACGAATCAAAGAAATACCTGCTAAAATATAGCTCGATGCCGCAGCATAGGCCAAAACCACTTGGTTTTCGTGAATATGACTAAATACTAAGTCAAGACCAATAAAAGTTGGTGTAATTGGAAACCCAGCCAAACCTAAACAAGCCAACAAGAAAATCATGGCAAATTTTGGATGCTCAAACGAATGTCCATGAAATTGGTTGAGGTCGATGTTTGGTTCGTAGCTTTTGAGTTTCAAGATTCCCCAATAACCCACAACTCCCGAAACGATGATTCCACTGAGGTAAAAAACTACTTCGGTTAGTTCAAATTTTTCGTTGAACGAAATCGCCAACGCAATCCAGAAGTGGTTCATTATCAGCAATAACCAACTCATCAAAGGGCTTTTTCGCTCCGAAAATGATTTCAGAATCATCAACAGACCAATCAATGCAAATGCCCCAGGGAGATATTCGTGCGGGTGTTCGCTACCATTTCCTGTCATAAATAAAAATACAAGACCCAATAAATAGGCAGGAATGAAGAGCAGTAAAAGGCGATTTACCGTCAAGAAATCAAGTTTACGGCCGATATTTTTGAGCGGTTTCCAAAGAATATAATTCATAAACGAATCGAGATTAAATTCTTTTAGGCTCAACAAATAGATAGAGTATTCTATTTTCTTCGGTAAACTATCTTCAATTGTATGCTGACGAGGTACGAAATTGTAAAACTGCTCACGAATTTTATAACTAACCACCGAAGGCGAAACCAAAAGTTGGTAAGTACGTAAAAAGGCGTTTCCTGCAAAGTGAAAAAGAGCAAATTTCTCGAAACCTAAAGCAACTTCAATGAAAATAATACCGATTTGTGCAATAGAAGCATAGGCAATCTGGCTTTTGACCGAAGACTGCACCCGTGCAATAGGTGAAGCAATCAAGGCCGTACATAGACCAAGTAGCACAATGAGGATACGAACCGAGATTTGGTGGTCCCAAAATGGATACGTACGCATCAACAAAAACACGCCTAAATGCACCGATAATGAACCATAAAAAATGGCACTTGATGGCGTTGGGCCTTCCATCGCACGAGGCAACCACGACGAAAAAGGTAGTTGAGCCGATTTAGCCGCTGCGGCTACCAAAATCATCAACGAAATAAATACGCCAATGTAGCTATGACCCGTAAGGTGTTCGTGTACGAGTTCGTAGTTGCTCAATTTTAAGAAAGTGATGTTTTCGTGCCATAGATGGTGGCTTGCCCACATTGCCAAAATCAAACCAACATCACCGATTCTGTAAACCGAGAATACTTTGATGGCATTTTTTACTGGCAAATATCTATCTCTATAAAAAGCAATCAATAGAAATGAGCATATGCCCAGAATTTCCCAACCAATAAAAAGTGTCTCGAAATTTCCTGATAAAATCGTGATGTTATATCCCAAATAAAAGAACAGAATCGTATTGAAAAAACGCTTATAACCACGCTCACGGTGTAGGTAATATCGGCTGTAAATCGTAACCAAAAAAGTTAAGAAAGCACCAACCAACAAATACACAACCGTGATTTTATCGAAGCATAAATCGACTAAAAACTCGTATTCTTTCGATTTAAAAAGTACGATTTCTTTGAGATTTAGTACTGGATGCCCATTAAATAGCCAATATCCTACAAAACTCACCACACAAAACAACGTCAATCCAACTGTCAGAAAAGCGGTTCTTGAAATAGTAGTTTCGTTTTTATCTGGAATCAATAAACTAATAATAAAACCCAAAAGGGGTATGAAAATAAATAACTGAAGTATCGGAGTCATAATCACTTGATTAAATAAACAGGGAAATTTTCTTGATTCGATTCAACCAAATCTTCAATATTATGTACAGATTTGAGCGTTTTTTGTAATGGTTCATAGACTGTAAAGCCGCCATCTTTAAAATAAGAAAGCTCTTTTGTAACAGGATTTACAACTATCAGATGAATCCATTCATTATTGAACCACTCATAAGTTTGGTCAGATTTTTTAATTGCCGCCAATACTATATCCGTAAAATGCTCTACAATAACCATCAATCTGATGGGGTCATGTACTTCAATCATTTGGCTCGGAAGCCCAGGGCGAAGGTCACCGTCGATACCGTTGGCTACTCCAAAAAGCCCCATCACGTTGTGTGGTAATTTTGAACCAGCACCCAATTTGTGGTTATCAACCCTTGAGAAATAATATTCGAGATTGATACCGCCACAAACAGGAGCAACGGCATTTAGAATATTGACCAAAAATTTGCCTTCGGGGTCAACTTGATAATCGAATGAGTTCATAAACGAACGGCGGTCGAGGAATAAGCCTTCTGACATTTCTCTACGACCTACAATGCAGAGTGCATTGGTAGCATGATTGAGTTCGGGACGAGGCTCAAACAACGATACCGCTCTAACTCTGATTTGCTCATGAATTTCTTCGGGAGTGGCATGAGTATCAATCGACTCGAATCTTCTTGAGCGTTCTTTTGCATTAAAATCAAGTGCTTTAACAAACAAAGCCTCAGTTTTGATGTGCTTTTGCTTATTTTCATCGGTCAAAATATCTTTATCGTAGAATGCGATTTCGTCACGGGTGGTATCGTGCAATGCTCCCACAAACTGTGTGCTGGCAGGAATATCAATGCCCTGTGTACGTAAAATTGCACGTACACCTGCATGATTGGCCATGAAACTAATAACACGAGCATTGACCGAACCAGGGCGGCCCGAACATGCTCCGCAATCATAACCCGCATAGTGCGTATTGTTTACGCTACTTGCCCCATGTCCAACTACATAAACTATTGAAGCAAAATCTTTTACCAAACCGATGCTATTCAAAAGGTTTCCTACCCGCAAAGCCATTTCTTCAACCGTAAAACCTACTTGTAAGCCTTCTTCTACATCATCAAGGCTTTTGTTTTCAATTGTTAGTTTTGAAGCCGTATCCATGTGTTTGAAAGACGACACCGCAGCGGCGTTTTCGGATGGACGGAAAATATTGAGCAACAAACGAAACGCCGACCAAAAACCTAAGGTTTGAGCAATAAACCAACCCGTAAAAAGTGATTGCGAATGTTTCCCGAAGTGAATATCATTGTTGGCCTTTGCTTTTGAGTTTTCGATTTCCTCCTTAATCAAATACTTAGGCGTAACTGGTGCGGGGCATTGTTTCGTAGATGAATTGGCATGAACAGGTTTGTAGAAAAACTCAACGCCAAAGAAACCAGCCGTACCGTAAGTTTGGCAGCTCTCATCAAATTTTTCTAAATATCGTCGAATCGAACATTCTCGGTCGTCGATGCAAAACATGGCTTGGAAGCTCTTTTCTTTGATTGCTTCGTGTTTGGGTGCATTTATTTTTACCCCCGCTAAAACTTGGTCGTAATACGTCCATTCAAACGCATCCTGCCATATATTGAGCAATTCGCTGAGTTCGGTTTCTGGTACATCGGCAAATAATTCAGTCGGTTTTGCATCTAAACGATGTTTCAACGATGCCCAGTTTTCGCCAAATTTTGTATCAAGAGCATCAATCTCGAGCAAAAGTTCAAAAATGATTAGTTCTTTGAGCGTGATTTTCTTGCGGTCGAGTAGGGTCTGAGGTAAATCTTCCACTGCTGAAACGATACCCGACCAACCCTGATGTGCAAACTGTTGGTCGAAAATATATCGATTGAAAAGTGATTCGTCTTCAACAATAATTGTCAGCAAATCTTCAATCGTACAAGTTCCCTCCAAAAGCAGTTTTTTAGCTCTTTCATTCTTGAAAAAACTTGAAAATGTATTTTGTTCGATTTCTCGCATCGACGCCAAAAAACCTTTTTTAGAATCAGGAAAACTCCAAATCGAAATACCTTGGTCGAGATAGCTACACAAAATTCTGAATAATAATGGATGCACCAATAAATCAAGGTCGATGTAATATTTTTTCTTCCAATTTGAGCGAAGCTGACCAATTTTTGGCGAAATAGACTCATCATATTTACCATAAAGGGCTTTGGCTTTCCACTCTTCTACGTTTGCCGAACCTTTCCTTTTAGCTATTGCGTGTTCTAAAACGTCAGCATTGATTTGGTTTTTTGAAAAAAGTGTTCGATACTCTTCAAGCGAGAGCGAAACTTTATAACCAAATATTTTTGATGCCCTACGAATAGCATCATAGAACTTCTGGTCTTGGAAAGCATGGAGCGTGTTATGATGAACAAAGTCTTTGAGCGGAGCTTGTGCAGGCAAAAAGTGCTTAAGTTCATGCAAAAGCTCATGTTCATCGAATCGTACCGACGATTCGCTTGAATGTTTCTTTTTCATGAAAGTTTCAATATAATTATAAAACAAAAACAGGTTTGAATAAGTCTGAAAGACCTGATTCTTATCGAACTGGTAGTAAATAAAATGGGGTGTCCTAAAATCAATTTTAAAAAGAGATTAAAAATCTTTAATCTGTCTGATAAAGGACATAGTGTGATGCTGAATTAGAGAAAAATAGTAATCAAACTTTCAGGCTTAGCCTAAAGTAAAACAAACTAATTCATGCAAGAAGAAGTATCAGATTCGGATATTTTGATAAGTAATAAATTTTGCCTGATTATTGGCAAAAGTAGTATATTTTGAGGCCAAGTGACTGTCGCCAAAATGCTCAGTAAGTTGAGGTAGAAAACGATAGCTATTTGTGACATCGGCCAAGTCATACTCTAAAAACTGAATATCAGATTCGCCATCGGCGTCTTTTTCTTCGTTTTCTTCAAATTCTTCGGGAAGAAAATATATTGGAGAGTTTGGACTTGATGAATCATCAGAAGAAGATTCCGACCAAAAGGAATTTGTTGATGCTTCTGTACCCAACTTGCCTTGCTCATAAGGGCTTCTCAGTGTATTGAAACTCAATACATTCAGTACAAACCACAGTATGGGCAAGAATAATTTCATGAATAAAATTTAATAGGAGCTTAGGTTTTTTCCTAACCAAATATAACAAATTTAGAGTGCAAAAAACAAGAAGTTATGCTCAAAAAATATAAATTTCTTTGAATATTATAATGGATTATTTGAATAATTACCAAATTTAATTTTGAGATTAAAAAACAATTAAAAATATAAATCTGTTTTTGTGATTTTTAAGAAATAAAATAAAAAAAGCCACTACTCAGAAGAATAGCGGCTTGAGGATATGTAAAACATAGCGTTTATCAGTTATAACTAAAAGTTACTGGCAAAATATACATCTGTTTTGCTGGGCGATTATGGTGTTTGGCTGGTAGCCATTTAGGCATTTCGTTGACCATTTTTAATACTGAATTATCGAAAATTGCCCCCAATGATTCTTCAATTTTTGGGTTAGTAATCGAACCATCTTCGTTTACCCAGAAACTCACTACTACTTTGCCTGCAATTTTGCTGGTTGCTGCTTCGGATGGGTATTGAAGGTTTTTCTTAAGGTATTCGCTCATCAAAAGTGGTCCACCATTGAATGTAGGCAATAGACGCTCACCCGAAGCTTTATTGATTAGACTTGTGCCGTCTTCATTCCAGTAGTCTTCTCTTACCCTATTTCCGTTTTCATAGACCTCCAAACTACTCATTTGTCCGTTAGGAAAGTAGAATTTCCATTCGCCAGTCGGAATATTTTCTTGATAAACTCCTTCATAATCAAGTACACCACTTGGGCGATAAAACTTAAATTTACCTGAGCGAATTTCTAATTTTTCATCCAAAAATGTTCCTTCCATTCGCAAGAAACCATCCGAAAAGAACTCTGCAATATCCCACGAGCCTTTGATATTTTTCTTTGAAATCTGAATGAATTTTGCTCCATCTAATGATTTTATTTCTTCACGATTGGCATTAAAATATTTTCTCGTTACATCGTTTGATGTCAAATCAATTTGTGGACTTGACACTTCTGATGCCTGAGCATATACGGGCGAACTTTCTGAGGTAGAGGTCTGAGCAAAAACGGATACGCTAAAGCTCAATGCGATGGCAGAGATGACGACCTTTTTCATGTAATTATTGTTTTGGGGTTTGTTTTAAGCACGTAAATTCTTGGATGAAAAGAATTTCGGGATACACTACGTATCCGTTTAATAACTTTTCAAAAACTATACCAAAGTTTCCCTTGGATTTTTTCCTTTAGAGCGTAAATAAAGAATTAAGCTACTTTTATAGCTGTAATCTGTATTTACGTATAGAATTATTAGGCACAAATAATTACTTTCTGATTGTAATCGTAATCGGCATAGTGAATTTTGCTCTGATGAGGCGATTATGTGATTTTGCTGGAATCCACTTGGGCATTTGGTCGAGTACCTTAAAGGCTGCTTCATCTAAGGCACGGTTGAGCGATAGTTCGATTTTTGGATTTGTCAGTGAACCATCGGGTTCAACAAAGAAACCTATGGCCATTTTGCCAGTAATTTTGTTTTTGATAACTTCTTCGGGAAGTTCAAGAACTTTCTGAACAAACTTATCCATTTCAACCACACCACCTGGAAAACTTGGTTTTTCACGAACGGCGGCCGTAATATCGGTTAATTTACTACCATCTTCGTTGAAATATTCGGCATCAACCAATAAGCCATCTTCATAAACTTCTTTACCGCTTATCTTACCATTTCGGTGATAATAATACCAATTTCCAATTTGAACATCATTTTTATACATTCCTTCATTATCAATCAAGATACCATCGGGTGCGTACAAACGATAGGGGCCATTCTTTACATCATAAGCAGTATTGGTTACGTAAAGCTCCATCGAAGGGCGGCGGTCTATGCGGTATTCGCAGACTTGAAATAGCTTTTCGGCTACTTGTTTAAACTCTCTGTAAAAGGCAGCATCTTGAGGGGTTTTTACTTCCTTGCGATTCGTTGAATAATACTTAGTGATGATTTGGTCGGAATTGACATTAGTTTTTTTTGAATCAGCACCAATCACAAGGACAGAGACAGGCGATTGTGTTGTTTGGGCTTGCCCATAGACATAATTATAGCACAGCAGAACGCCTGTAAGGGCGACTAAAGTTATTTTTTTCATTCTTTATGGGTATGGTTCACTTCAAGTTTACAAATGTAAATGTAAGTTTCTTTATTTTCAAAGTAATTTGAAAGCTTTTATGGATATAATTATCATCTAATCGTATAATATTTAAAAAAATAATATTTACCGAGTATAAAAAATCCCAGTATCTGATTAGGATACTGGGATGATACTTAAATGAAAATGGTTTGCGAAAGTTTAGGTATTTAATTGTCTTATTATCAGGTCTTTGTGCGTATGGAACTTTTCAACTCTCTGCCTATTGAGTATTAATTATAAAGGAAAATATTTTCAATGTCTTGCCTTCAACAACTCAGGAAACTGAGCTTTCATGCGTTCGATGCGTGGAATCGAAATATTCTGAACGTAAGGATTTTCGGGGTGATTTCGTTCGTAATCTTGGTGATACGCCTCAGCCTTCCAGAAAACTTTAAAAGGTACGATTTCTACCGCAATCGGTTTTTTGTATTTACCCGAAGCATCGAGTTGTTTTTTGTAATTTTCGGCAGCAGTTTTCTCCGTTTCATTCTGATAAAAAATAATTGAACGGTATGAATCACCTTTATCGGGGCCTTGGCCTTTTACTTGTGTTGGGTCTTGCGAAGCAAAATAGACTTTCAAGAGGGTTTCGTAAGAAATAATTTTTGGGTCGTAAATTACCTCAACCGACTCGGCGTGGCCTGTAAGTTCGGTGTTTACATCTTCGTACGTTGGGTTTTTGGTATGCCCACCACTATAGCCCGAAATAGCTTCTTTCACGCCTTTCAAACTTTCAAAAATTGCCTCTACGCACCAAAAACAACCCGATGCAAAATAAGCCTTTTCGGTTGGGCCGTAAATTGTTTTGTCAACCACGTTTTCGGTTGGTTTAGTGGTTGTACTACACGATAATATGAAAATAAAAACGCTCAGCGTTAGGCTGGCAATAAAGGTTTTTCTCATAGCTTTTTTGATTGATTTTGATTAAAAAAGCGTGTCAGGCTTGGGCTTGACACGCTTATCTATTTAAACGCTAAAATAGGTGATTTGGTTTTAGGAACAATTTTGAAAATTGTTCTACTCAATTTCCAAAACCTTAAATTCTGTTCGGCGATTGGTTTGGTGTTCTTCTTCGGTTTTGGCATTTTTTACGATTAACTCACTTTCGCCATATCCTTTTGCCGAAAGTCGCTCACGAGCAATGCCTTTTGATACAATGTAATTTATGGCCGATTCGGCACGTTTTTGTGACAAACGCAGGTTATAAATATCGCTCGAACGAGCGTCCGTATGTGAACCTAATTCAATCTTAATCTGTGGATTATCCGTTAACGTTTGCACCAGTTTATCCAGTTCAAGAGCCGCATCAGGGCGAATATCCCATTTATCTAAATCATAATAAATATTATCTACTCTGAAGGTTTTTCCAACAAAAACAGGCTCTAAATTAAGCGAAGTGTAGAATGTAGTATCGGTAACTGGTTTCTTCAATAATGACTGCGGAATCTCACGACCATTCATCGAAAACTCTTCACGATTGGTCAAGAAATTTGCCTTTTTCGACATTACTAAGTAATTACCATCAACTTTTAATTTGATTGGACCAAACTTCCCATCTTTTCCTGTTGAAAGTTCGGTAACTACCTCGTTTTCATTATCAGTATCAACGATTCTAACTCGTGCTGAATCAAGCGGAACAAAAGCATTTGACGCATTTTTTGTGGTAATTGTACCAACTAAATAATAATTAACGGTTTTGATTTCGAGTGCCTTTGTTGTACTATCTGGACTGCCAGTTTTAGGAGAAAGTAAAGGATTTTTCGATGGGTCGTCGTTATCGGCTAAATATGTTTTTTTCGGAGCTTCGTAATAATAAATATCGTCATCGCCTGAGCCGCCCGCACGGTTCGATGAGAAAAATACATCACCACGTTTACTCATCACTAAACCGAAATCATCCATGTTGGAATTATACGGCATTCCCATGTTTTCGACTGTAATTTTTCCGCCTGCACGCACAGCCAAGAAGAGGTCGAGTTTGCCAAGTCCAGGGTGGCCATCTGAGGCGAAATAGAGTTTTCCATCTTCTGATACGTACGGAAACATTTCATCGCCAGCGGTATTGATTTCTTTACCTAAATTAACAGGATTTCCGAAACGCCCCGAAGCATCCATGTTTACTCTATAAATATCCAATCCACCAAAGCCACCAGGGCGATTTGATGAAAAATAAATTGTTTTCCCATCACGTGAAAACGCAGGGCTACCATCCCAACTGGCTGAATCAGAAGCACTTACATAGCGTGGTTCGGTCCAGCCGCTACCGTCAACGTAGCGTGAGATATACAAATCCATATCGGGTGAAAGGTCTTTGCGTTTGCCCGTATTTCCACGAGAATAAATCATCGTCTTGCCATCGGGCGAAAAAGTTGGCGTTCCTTCGTTGCGTTCTTCGTCAAAAATGGCATCGCTGAATTTCTCTACTTTACCCATTTCACCAATCGTTTTGTCGATTTTTACCTTGTAAAGGCCAACATACGGCAAGCCATTAGCATAAATTTTATTTTTGCGTGAAGCCGTAAAAATCAATTCATCGCCCAGTACCATCGGAGCAAACTCTGAACCTTTGGTATTGAGTTGCGAAAGATTTTTAAACTCTACAACACTTTGTTTTTTCTTAATATCATCAATCGTTTTGAGCGTATTTACTTCACGATAGGCCTTTTCGTTATAGGCTTTGATAGTACTTTTTGAGTCGATGAACTGTTGTAATTCTTTCAAAGCCAAATCATAATTTCCTGCGGCTTTTAGAGCAAACGCATAGTGGAAATGGGCTTCTGGGTTGGTCAATTTCGCCTCAAAAGCCTTCTGATAAAACGGCACGGCTTCTACCCAACGATTCGATAGACGATAAGATTCAGCTATTTTATGATAGAGATTGGCTTTTTCGCTTTCGGCAATATTTACTACCTTCGTCAAATCTTTAATAGCCAACTCATACTGACCTTTATCGAAGCTCGAAAGCCCACGTTTATAGGTTTGAATTTGTCCAAAAACCGAATTTGTAAGCACCAAAAAGGCAATAATATGAAGTATTCTTTTCATGTTTTGAATTCATTCAAGGACGGTGAGGGTGTCCTTAGGGTTTAATATTTCGACTCAATTTATGAGTTTAACCTAATCAATCAAACGATTTTTTCAAAGAATTGTTGTGTAATTTATAAATGCTTTAAAATATGTCTTTTATTGTTTCCGAAATCACAATTTACCCAATCAAATCACTGGGTGGAATTAGCTTGCAACACGCCATTGTTGAAGAACGTGGACTGCAATATGACCGCCGTTGGGTGCTTGCCGATG
>JAIYBU010000111.1 GCA_027488335.1 Cytophagaceae bacterium | reverse complement strand
TTGCTGGTGAAAAAGTGGCTCAAGCCATGCTCGAATTGGCACAAAAAGGCATCAAAAATAAAAATATTTTTGAATCAGGGAATCTTCAAAAGTTTTAATCAGCAACATCAATTTTTATGAAACGTACGTTTTGCTTTTTTTTGTTGATTTGTTTGGCACAAATGTCGGTCGCTCAAACGAATAAGGTACAAGCTAAGTTTACTTTTAAATCATACCCCGAAGATGCGAATGGCACACCTTATTCTGATATTTTTTTGAATTTTGGTAAAAAAATAGCTAAAATTGATAAAGTAACGGGTAATGCCGATATTACAGACCCAAACCTTTATGCCAAAAACAAGATTCCAAAAACTGCACTTTCTGCCTGTGGCTCTTGGTGGGCTGGTACGGGCGATTATTATTATGTAGTGCAAGAAAAAAACAAACTCGTGATTTATAAAGGCTGGCAAGCCGAAGAACAAACCGACCGAGGCTTTCATTGGAAAAGATATAAATCGGTTACTTTGTAAGATATTTACACTTTTTTAGGCGAACCAAGACACTCTGACTGCTCTGTTCGCCGTACATGTTACATGCTTTTTGAAGATACTTATAAAACAATTAAAACTCCTGCTGAGGGTTTATTTAAAGATAGAGGCAGTAAGTTTCTGGCTTACGCCTACCCCATCGAACACGAAAATGAGGTAAAACCATTGGTCGATAACCTCAAAAAAGAGCATTTCAAAGCGGTACATCATTGCTACGCCTATCGTTTAGGACTCGACCGCAGTAATTTCAGAGTAAATGATGACGGCGAACCTTCGGGAACGGCAGGAAAACCAATTTTAAATACCCTTTTATCGCAAGATATTACCAATATTTTGGTGATAGTTGTGCGGTATTTTGGCGGAACACTTTTAGGTGTTCCTGGCTTAATTAATGCTTATAAATCGGCAACGGTTGAAGCTCTGGCAGTGGCAGAAGTGATTGAAAAGACCGTCAATGATGTTTATAATGTGAGTTTTGATTTTGTGCAAATGAATGATGTGATGAAGGTTGTGAAAGAATTTAGCTTGAAAATTAGAAACCAAACCTACGATAATGAATGCACGATGGAACTGGAATTTAGAAAAACACTCACCAACCAAGTGATTGGTAAACTCGAAAAAATTGATGGGATTTTGGTGGAGTATTTGATGACGGTTTAGAGAAAATGTAACGTTGATGCAACCTTCAACAACATTAATACGATTAACTTCAGTGCTAAAAAGTGCCATTATATTCTTAAAATCTTTAAAACAAAACATGAAAGCTATCACTAAAACCCTCTTAATTACAGTAATCTCATTAGTAACATTAAGCACGTTTGCACAAAAAGAATTCAAACCCAAAGAAATCTACAAAACCAACAGTTTGGTTATTACTCAAATTTCTGAAAATGCGTTCCAACACGTTTCTTTTAAGCAAACCAACGATTTTGGCTATGTACCTTGCAATGGTTTATTGGTTAGAAATAGCAACGAAGTAATTGTTTTCGACACACCAACCAACGATAAAAGTGCTGAAGAACTCATAAATTTTGTAACCAAAACACTCCATTGCAGAATAAATGCAGTAATTCCTACACATTTCCACGATGACTGTTTAGGTGGTTTAAAGGCTTTCCATGATAATAACATTCCTTCTTACGCAAATTTCAAAACGATTGAATTAGCCAAAGAAAATAAATACACCGTTCCTCAAAATGGCTTTACAGATTTACTTACACTAAAAGTGGGAAATGAAGCAATCACAGCAAAATATTTCGGAGAAGGACACACCAAAGATAATGTAGTGGGTTATTTTCCAAGCGAAAATGTGATGTTTGGTGGTTGTTTAGTTAAAGAAGTAAATGCGGGAAAAGGGTATTTAGGCGATGCCAACCTTGCCGAATGGTCTACTACAGTAGAAAAAGTTAAGCAAGAATACCCCAATGTAACAACTGTTGTGCCTGGACACGGAAAATATGGAAATCAACAATTGCTTGATTTTACGATTAAATTATTTAAAAATCAAAAATAGTCGTGTAGAAGCACGTATTTTTGAGTTTTAAATAATAAGAGTTTTAAGCTACTTAAATTTAGATTCTTATCCACACAAAAACTTTCGTTGTCGCTTATCAGCATAAAAGAAAGATTTTTTTTATTAAATTGCTTACTCAATTAACCTCAAAGCAATTTAATCATGCCTATAAAACCTTTTATCTTTCTGGCCGCACTCGGCACAGCCTCTTTTACAGCAAAATCACAAGATTGGGAAGTAATGACCCCAACCAACACCTGTACCAATCGCCACGAAAACACCATGACAGCAGTTGGTAATAAGTTAGTATTACTGGGTGGTAGAGGAATAAAACCTACTGAAATATTCGACATCAAGACTCAAACTTGGACCAAATCAGTTGATACACCCCTCGAAATTCATCATTTACAGGCAGTTACATACAATGGCGAAGTATATGTAATGATGGCCATGACAGGAAAATATCCGCACGAAACTCCGATTCCGAATATTTACATTTACAATATCGAAAAAGGTGAATGGCGAGTGGGTCCTGAAATTCCGAAAGACCGTTTGCGTGGTTCAGCGGGCTGCGTAGTTTATAAAAACAAAATCTATTCAGTTTGTGGGATTTTAGATGGACACTGGGACGGCCACGTTGCTTGGCTTGACGAATACGACCCTAAAACCAATACTTGGGTAAAACTGGCCGATGCCCCTCATCTACGTGACCACGTAAGTGTAGCAGTTATCAATGATAAACTATATGTAGCAGGGGGCCGACGCTCAACAGCTCGAATCAATCAAGTGCTAAATCTGACCGAAGCAGCGGTTGATGTGTATGATTTTAAGAAAAAAACTTGGCAGACCCTTCCAAGTGAATTGAATTTACCAACTCAACGTGCAGGTAACTCATCGGTAGCGTTTGGCGATAAACTTTTGGTAATTGGTGGTGAAAGTGCAGCTCAAGTGCCTGCCCATAGCGAAGTTGAGGCCTTTGACACTAAAAAAATGCAGTGGGTTCCTTTCCCAAAACTCAAACAAGGGCGTCATGGCACTGGAGCATCGGTAGTTGGTGGAAAAGTTTATTCGGTGGCAGGTTCGGCTAATCGTGGAGGTGGCCCCGAAATCAACGAAATGGAAGTTTTGAAATAAGCTTTGTTTTTTTGACCAAATTACAACCCAATTATCAGTGCTTCCAATCTGATTTTGAGTTTTATAAAACTTATTTATTCACAAAAGCAATTAATTCATTGAAGAAATTTTACCCACAACAGCATTATAAGCTATAATAAAAACAAATAAAATGGTAAAAAATAAACTTAGACGAGGTTTAAGGATGACTCGCTATGTCATTTACCGAGAAACATTGGTAAATACCAAAGAGCATATTTATTCGTTCGTTGGGTCTTTTATTGGCATTGCCATTCTTGCTTTTATTCAAAGTAAAACACTCGCAAACATTGACTCAATATTTCTAATTGGCTCGTTTGGAGCATCGAGCGTTCTGATTTTTGGAGCGGTTCAAAGCCCTTTGGCTCAGCCTCGGAATTTGGTTGGAGGGCATATCATTTCTGCCATAATCGGCGTAACGATTTACAAAACCTTCCCTCCTATTCTATGGATAACCGCTCCATTAGCAGTTTCTTTATCAATCGTTATGATGCAATTAACCAAAACCCTTCATCCTCCAGGTGGAGCAGCAGCACTTATTGCAATCATTGGCACCGATAAAGTAAAACATCTTGGATTTTTATATGTTTTGTCGCCAGTACTTAGTGGTACACTAATTTTGCTGGTTGTAGCGTTGATTTTTAACAATCTTATTCCCAGTAGGAAATATCCAACAAATCGAAAATTCACGAGTTTCCTACGAAAAAGAAAAGCAGATTTAAAAACTTAACCATCAACAAACGCAACTATGAATTCAGTCTGGAAAAAAATAATTACCCGAACAACCCTCAGAAAACCTCAGAACGGAGAAGGATATTCAGATTATAGATTCGCCAAAGGCTATCGAGAACTAAAAATCCTCATCAGACGCTACCTCAAAGATTTTATCTTGATTACGGCGGGAATCTTTTCGGCATCATTCGGTTTTAAAGGCTTTTTACTGACCAATCACTTCATTGATGGTGGAGCTACAGGTATTTCGTTGCTCATTTCGGCACTAACCAAAATCCCACTTTATTATTTAATTATTGGCATTAATCTTCCTTTTATCTTTTTGGGCTATAAAATTCTTGGAAAAGTTTTTGCTATCAAAACAGCTCTCGCCATTACTGGACTTGCCCTCTGCGTAGGCACAGTGCATTTTCCAAACGTAACAAACGATAATTTATTGGTTTCTATCTTTGGTGGTTTTTTCCTCGGAGCAGGTATAGGCTTGGCAGTAAGAGGCGGAGCCGTGATTGATGGAACGGAGGTTTTAGCAATATTTTTAAGCAAAAAAATGGGTACTACCATCGGCGATATCATCA
>JAIYBU010000007.1 GCA_027488335.1 Cytophagaceae bacterium | reverse complement strand
GATAATTTGCGTTACTTTAGTTGCAATTGCTGACATTTTGAACTGTAGTTTGGTGAAAAACGACTGCAAAGAAAACGCTTTTAAACGAAAACAACAAAATACAGGAAATTTTTTTAGTACGAGAATTGTTTAGACCTTTGCAATAGATTTTGTTAAAACGCTTATTTGCAACTAAAAATTAGGCAAAATGTTATCAAAAATGCTGTATTTACGTTGAAAAATATTCGGAAAGCAAATATAAAGTATCGTAAATAATAATTATAAAAATATACAAAGCATTGAAAATCAATTATTTAAAAAATCAAGATTCGGGCAATTTTTTCCTTATTGCTGGTCCATGCGTTATTGAAGGCCGAGATATGGCATTGGATATTGCCGAAAAAATAAAAACGATTACTGACCGTCTTGAAATTCCGTATATTTTCAAGGCATCTTACAGAAAAGCTAATCGAACAAAACTGGATTCGTTTACGGGTATCGGCGATGAACTGGCTTTGGGAATTTTGAGAGAAGTTGGACAAACTTTTGAGGTGCCAACCGTAACCGATATTCACGAATCAGAAGAGGCTGCTTTGGCGGCTCAATACGTTGATGTTTTGCAGATTCCTGCGTTTCTTTGTCGCCAGACTGAACTTTTGGTGGCCGCTGCAAAAACAGGCAAAGCCGTGAATGTGAAGAAAGGTCAATTCATGCACGGCTCAGGAATGGGTTTTGCTGTTGAAAAAGTGAAAGCCGTAAACCCAGATGCTGATGTGATGCTGACTGACCGTGGGAATTCGTTTGGCTATTCAGATATTGTGGTTGATTACAGAAATATCGTCGAAATGAAAGCCTTTGATGTGCCAATCATCATGGACTGTACGCACTCGCTTCAACAGCCGAACCAATCTTCAGGCGTAACAGGCGGAAAACCTGCACTTATCGAAACGATTGCTAAAGCAGCTATTGCCGTTGGGGCAGATGGTATTTTTATTGAAACACATCCAAATCCTGCCGTAGCGAAGTCGGACGGGGCAAATATGTTAGCCCTTGATAAGCTTGAAGGATTGCTTGAAAAACTATTAAGAGTGCGTGAAGCAGTAAGGTAAGAAGCACTTTTTGAAGAAATCTGACCACAAAATAACAAATTAAGGGGAAATTTTATTTTTAAGAAAATGATTCTTATATTTGGTTAACCAACCAAACTTGATGACTCCCAACTACCTAAATATACAAATAATAATGGCAAAACGCAAAGACATTCAGGACGAACCTGAACAACAAATAAACATTGAGTTATCGGAGGAAATGGCAGAGGGGGTGTACGCTAACTTAGCGATGATAGCTCATTCAAACACCGAATTTGTAATTGATTTTATTAGATTAATGCCAGGTGTACCGAAGGCTAAAGTAAAGTCAAGAGTGATTTTGACTCCCGAACACGCACAACGTTTATTGACTGCGTTACAGGATAATATCGCTAAATATGAAGATAATTTTGGTGCAATCAGAGAAACAAATGAAGCTTTTCCTTTTCCAATGAACTTTGGTGGCCCGATGGGCGAAGCATAAACTGTGGGTCGAATCGAGTGTCGGCCGCTTTCAGTTCGACTTAAATGCAAAAAGCCTCGAATTTCGAGGCTTTTTGCATTTGTCATTACTTTACTCGATTATATTTTTTCAAAATATCCAAAGTTGTATCAATCGGCAAGGCTTCAACTTTTGTGTTTTCAAAGCCAGTTAAGGTTTCTGCCGCAAAAAGTGAGTTGATAATGGCTTCTTCAGTGGCCTCTATTACGGCTTCAAAGAGTAAATCTAAATCGTTGTTTCTCAGTACTTTAAAAGTTTCAAACATAGAATCTGAGTTGTGGGCGACTCTTAAATCTTCGGCCGTAGAAGCGGCAATTACGTAGTCGCCACTGCCGTTGGCTGCCATTCCCCCAGTTCTTCCCAAGCCAAGCATGGCTCGTGCGGCTAATCGCTTTAGGTTTTTGGCACTGAGTGGGGCATCGGTCAAAACTACAATCATACACGACCCATCCTCTTTGTAGGCTTCGCCAATTTTACTGAATTTATGCTTTTTTAGTTCGATTCCAACAGGCACACCATTGACTTGCAAAACTCCGCCAAAATTAGATTGCACCAACACCCCAACCGTATAGCCACCTTTCGATTTTGGTAAAACTCTTGAAGAAGTACCAATTCCTCCCTTAAAACCGAAGCATACAGTTCCTGCACCTGCACCAACGTTTCCTTCTTCGACAGCCCCTGTTTGAGCCTTCTTGAGAGCTTCCAGTACGTGTTCTTTGGTTATGAATCTTCGGCGAATATCGTTTAGTCCACCATCGTTTGTTTCGCCTACGATTGGGTTGACACTTCTAATATCTTTATTTTCAGGAGATTGAAACGTATAATCAATAATTCCTGCCGAGGCTGTTGACACTGAAAGAGTATTTGTTAGTACAATCGGTGTCTCAATATTGCCCAATTCTTCGACTTGTGAATAGCCAGCGAGTTTTCCGAAACCATTGCCGATATGTATAGCCGCAGGGATTTTATTTTGAAAAATATTTTTATCGTGTGGTAAAATGGCAGTTACGCCCGTGTGTACGCCATCAGGTTGGTGGAAAGTTACTTGTCCGATTTTCACTCCCGAAACATCAGTAATAGCATTGAGTTTGCCAGTTCGGAGTACGCCGATTTCGATGCCATAATCTCTTGCTCGCTTTTTTTGAGCAAAAACGGAGGAACTTGATAATAAGCAAAGGAAGAGTAGGAGGGGTTTGTTCATGTTGGTTTTCTTTGGTTGATTTATTTGAGTAAAGATAAAAACAAAACCAAAGAAAACCTTTTAAAGCGAATTTAAAACTCAATACCAAATCTTACAACCATTCGGCGGTAGTTTCTGACTTCGTTTGATTCTGTCCAGTAAATAGCGTCGTCATTGCGTACTTGGGCATATTCGGCACGCTGATAGCGATAACCAAAATTTAAGAGCCAAGCTGAACCATTTCGCATCGGAAATTTATAACCGATGGTCGGGCAAACAACTAAGCCTCCTGAAGTTTTGAAACCAGTATTATCTTCATTGAGCCAAGTGGTGGCGTAGCCTACATCAAGGCTTCCAAGTAAAACACTACCACCTTGCTTTTTTTGGACTAAATTTCTTCTGACTCCTGCCGAAATCGGCATTAATGCCGTTGGGCCATACGAATCAATACCAACGGTTAAGCCAGCCGCAGTTTTTGAGTTTAGATAAACTCCATTAAATGTTTGTAAAGAAAAGTTTACTCTATTCTGAGCTTGGTATTGCATGGGTTGCGGATAATAGCTGCTGTAATAGGCGTATATTTGATATTTGCTTCGGCCTAAGAGAGTGCCAAGTTCGGTTACATTCACAAAAGGGTATTTTTTGAAGAAACCTTTTCTTTCCTTCTGTCCGAAAGATGGGAGAAAACCTATAATTCCCATTAAAAATAAGATAAACGACTTTTTCATGATTTGGATAGGGTTTAGTTTTCTCTTTTGACAGGAATGATACTTAATTGCTTCAAATTTTTAGGGTTGGAAGTATCGTATTGATACAAACCATCTTTACCGACCATCAAAAGGTGTTTCCCTTCAAGCGGAATGACATCGTAGGCATTAATTTTTTCGATGTGTTGTTGCAGCGTGATGTTTGTTGCCGATGAAGCATCAAACGATTTTAGTCCGTATTGACTTTCACAAATAAATAAATTCGGGAAATCAATGGCCAAACCCGCTGGCTGTTGCATTTGATAGCTTTTGATAAGGCTTGGAGAGGTAAGATTCGAAACATTGACCACATCAAGTTGATTGGGCGATGTTCCACACCAACCCGTGCGAAGCGTTACGTAGGCAATATCGTTGTGTACAACGACAGGGTCGCAGGCACGAGCATGTTGAAAAATAGATAAACGCTCGGGCTTTTCGGGGTTTTTATTATCGAAAATATACATTCCAGTATTAGAGCCAATGAAAAGTTTGTCTTTGTAGGGGAAAATAGTTTCGATACCCCAACCTAAATTGATTTTTGCTTGTTGGGTGGGTTTATTAAGCGTTTTTACATTAAAAACCAGTAAATCGGACTGAGAAACGGTGTAGAGGTAGTTTTCGTAAAGTGTAAAACGAGCCATCGAACCACCAGTTCCCGTAGCCCCAGCGGCGACCCCATTTGTACCATTTACTGATTGTACAGCCCCACTTTTAAAAGCCACATCATTGGCGTAGTAGTAAATTGGGTTTACGTTGCTGCCTTGTCCGCAATCGCTACGTATTTTTTCTGTCACAATTTTTACTTCGTAATCGGTAACTGTTTGATTTTGAGCATTATAGTACCAAGAAAGACCATCAGTTAAGCCGTTTTGAAAAACATCTTTTACTCGGCCAGTTTCTTTAATTACTTTGGGATTTGTAATATCAAAAGCAACAATATCAATATAGTTATCGGCGTAAAGTGTGTTTTCTTTGACAGCCATATCGACAACTCCTGGGATTTTCAAGAAAGTGATATTTTGTGGTTGTTGAGGATTGGTATTGTCAATGATATGAATGCCTTTTTTTATTTCGTTGATAAAGATGTAGTTATCTTTTACGTAGATTTTTCCAGGATTTTTTAAATCTTGTGGTGCTTCGGAGCCAATGCCCGAACGGATTTGTTCAATACTTAGTGTAATAGGTACGGTCGTGCGATAGGTTCGAGTAGTTTCGCAATTATCTGAACAGGCTAAGTTGGTAAATGCTATATAAGCAAATGCCAAAAATTGTAATAGTTTTTTCATGGTTTTTAGGTTTTCGGATGATGCATTCGCTTTTATGGTAGTCAGTATTACAAATCCTGACTACCGTTTTGATATGTTACAAGTTCACAATTTTGCCTGCAAAAAGAATCGTATTTGATTGTTTTTCGCTGATAAAGAAGGCAAACGGGCGATTACAGATAAATTCTGGTAAAATTTGTATAGAAGTAAGTACTATACCGATGTTCGTGACGGCGGCTGCTTCTGTACCTTTTTCGTCAACGGCCACGAATGTGTTTTGTTTTACAAAGCCCACTTTGAGTTTGCCCGCTGGTGAAGAAATTTTTGATAAATCGGCAACATCGCTAAACATCGTTGGCATTCCCATTTTGCCTAAAACAGTATTTAGGTTTGTTTCGTATTCGACCGTGAATTTTGGCAATCCGATAATTACTTCTTGCTCAGTGAGAGCCGTATTTAGGCTTTTCCATTCAGAACTTGACATGGTATTGATGATGTTTTCAACAGATGCTTTTTCATCAGGAAGTAAAATAGTCATAACATAGTTTCCATCACCGTAAGCCAATTCAAGTGCTTTATAACCAGTACGTTTAGCATATCTTACTTTCTCTTGCATGTTCATCATTTTTACTGATTTTGTGCCAGTTGTTCCTGCAAAATCGGCATCGTGGGTGTTTTCAGTTTTAAACGGAATCTTCCAGTCGCCTTTGAAATAAAGAGCATTCATCAAAAACATTACATGAGCGGGTTCTATTTGCTCAATTACTTTTTTGATTTTTCCATTTGTATTATCGCTTGCCCAAGTATTGATTTTACCAACTGTTGCGGAACTGTTGAAATCTTCGGCATAGGTTTGAGCATTAAAAGACGCTTTCAGAATATCCAAAAAAGATTTCTCCACCGAAAGTGTATTTCTGTACCAAATTGAATTGGCAATTGTATTAGTTACTTTTGGGTCTGCATTGGGAAGTCCCTCTATTAAATCTTTATAAATACCGTTGGTTGTAGCCAAATCAGACGAAACTCTTAAGCTCTTAATAAGTTCTTCTTTTGTCTTTCCATCGGCTCCGTTGGCCAACATTCCGAGGGCAATGTGCAAGCTCAGTGGCGATACAAAATAGTTTTTGTCAGCTTTTTCGGCAGCATTGTGAGTTTTTAGAAAATCGAATGCAAATTCGCTGGTTTGGTCGGCAAAGGTATTAGGAACTGCCTTCAAAAGTTGGTTTGGTTTCACAGAGTCTAAGTTCTCCTTATTGCAACTGGTTGCCATTAGAAACAATGCTCCAGCAAGTGTTAGATTTTTGATATTTTTCATTTGTTTGGATTGGTTTTTTAGTTGTGACCATAGTCAATAGTTTTTAAGAAACCACTATCGACCATCGTCTATTGACAGTGGACTAATTTACTTTCTTTCAAAATACATTGCTTCTTTTGTTGGCTTTGAAATATGAAAAATGAGCGTATTTCTATCTTTTAGTTCATAACGCTCAATATTTCGGAGGTTTTCGTAATAGGCCATTTCAAATTGATTGGCTTCAAGCGTACCAGCTATTTTGGTACTTCCTATGCCTTCAACCGAAATAGTCTTCTTGCTTTCGTTGATTTCGGGTGAAACAAAATAGAAATTGACTGATGAGCGACCGTTGAAGGCATATTTTCCTTCGTCATCTTTGATTTCGAGTGTAACATCGAACGCTGGTGTTTGGCCATCGGCATAACTTTTAAATTTCCATTGCCCGAGCAATTCGGACTTTCTTAATGTACTAACTTTCATAGAGTCGGCTTCTACCGTTTCTTTTGAGCAAGCCCCCAAAAGTAAAGAGCAGATTATAAGTGTGTTTATGATAATTTTCATTTTGTTTTAAATTGTAGCTTTGTGGTTTCTGAAAAGGTTTTCTCAATGGTCTGCAGCCCTTTTTCACTAAAACTCAGCTTGTCGGGGAGAAGAAAAAAGTGATAATCACGAAGATACACTCATTTGTTCTCCCACGACGAAACAACGTGTTTCTGTCTGAGTAAATTACCCTTTTCAGTAATAATGATTCGGGTTTTTAGAATTTGGTTGGAAGCGGTAGCTAAAAAAATTATATTTATGGAAAAATTAACAAACTATATGAAAAAACACCTAACCTTCATTTCAATTCTTGCTTTTTCGATTTCCAGTTTTGCCCAAGACCGAATGTACGGTAAAACATGGGCAGGTCGCTCCGAAGTAATGGCACAAAATGGCATGGTCTGTACGTCGCATCCACTTTCTACGCAAGCCGCTATCGAGATACTTCGTGCGGGTGGAAGTGCCGTTGATGCCGCCATTGCCGCCAACGCCATGGAAGGAATGGTAGAACCGCACGTAAATGGAATCGGAGGCGATATTTTTGCTATCGTATGGGACGCAAAGACTCAAAAACTTTATGGGCTTAATGGCTCAGGTCGCTCACCGTATTCGTTGACTCTCGAAGAATTTAAGAAACGAGGCCTTACGCATATTCCTGCCACAGGCCCTTTGCCAATCAGCGTGCCAGGCTGTGTGGATGGATGGTTTGAGCTACACAAAAAGTTTGGCAAGTTGCCCATGGAAAAAATATTGTCGCACGCCATTGATTATGGCCGAAATGGTTTTCCTGTGCATGACGAGTTGGCGATGAGCTTACAGAATGTTCCACGCTTATACGGCAAGTTTCCAAACATCAAAGAACATTATTATCCGAATGGAGAAGTGCCAAAGAGAGGGGATATTTTCAAGAATCCAAATTTGGCAAATACCTTAGAGAAAATAGCTAAAGGCGGTCGTGATGCCTTTTATAAAGGAGATATTGCTCAAACGATTGATGCTTTTATGAAGAAAAACGGCGGATTTTTGAGTGCAAAAGACCTTGCCGACCATACTTCAACTTGGATTGAGCCAGTTTCTACCAATTATCGTGGCTTTGATGTGTGGGAATTACCACCAAACGGACAAGGAATTGCTGCTTTACAGATGCTCAATATTTTGGAAGGATACGATTTCTCGAAAATTCCCTACGGAAGCA
Source organism: Cytophagaceae bacterium (assembly GCA_027488335.1). GTDB lineage: Bacteria > Bacteroidota > Bacteroidia > Cytophagales > Spirosomataceae > Emticicia. Next base: position 9,739 of record JAIYBU010000007.1, on the reverse strand, counting down.
CCGAACATGTGCATCTTTTCACCGAAGCCAAGAAATTGGTTTTTGAAGACCGTGCAAAATTCTATGCCGACCCCGAATTTGCCAAAATTCCTGTAAAATCATTAATCTCGAAAGAATATGCGGCCAAAAGACGTAAACTTATCGACCCAAATAAAGCAGCCACTCACTACGATGCAGGAAACCCAGCTTTGCGAGAAGGCGACACCATTTATTTGACTGTAGCCGATAAAGACGGAAACATGGTTTCGTTGATTCAGAGTAATTACCGAGGTTTTGGTTCGGGAATGATGCCTGATGGTTTAGGTTTCATTTTCCAAGACCGTGGCGAGTTATACAATTTGAAAGAAGGCGAAAACAATACGTATGCTCCGCATAAACGTCCGTTTCAGACAATTATTCCTGCATTTGTAACCAAAGATGGCAAGCCATTTATGAGTTTTGGTGTAATGGGCGGAGCTTTCCAGCCAATGGGACACGTACAAATAATTATGGATGTGGTTGACTTTGGCATGAATCTCCAAGAAGCAGGCGATGCTCCGAGACTCAACCACGATGGTTCGTCAGAGCCAACGGGCGAGCCAATGGAAGGCGTAGGCATGATAACGATGGAGTCGGGGATACCTTACGAAACCATCAGAGGTTTGATGCAAAAAGGACATAAAGTAGGCTATACGCTCGGCCAATATGGTGGTTATCAAGCCATTCGCTATGACCCAGTGCGAAAAGTATATTTCGGAGCATCAGAATCTCGAAAAGATGGCCATGCGGCTGGGTTTTGATTTATAAATAAAAAAAGATGAGTAAAAGAAAAATTACACGAGATGATTTTATGACATTTTTTAGAGATACAGATGCATTAAATCAATTGAGTGTAGATGATAGAATAGAGGTTTTTGAAACAATATTATTAGGGAGTTCTGATTTTACAAAAGAGCTTTTTGATAGAATCCTATCAGATTATAGCGTTTCCCATCTTAAAGTCATAGAAATAGAATAAAATAGTAAAAACACTTCAAATATAAAAAATGAAAAAACAACTAACCCTAATTACCTTATTATCAATCACTTGCTTTGCTGGATTTTCCCAGAAAAAAAAGAAAGCTGTAGCCGAAACGGCCCCAGTAATAGCGGCCGATGCAGTTTCTCCAACATCAGCCACTGAGCGAATGGCTGGCTATGAGCAACGCAAAAAACTGCAAGAAGCATCGCTCGTCAAAAATCTGAAATTCAGAAATGTTGGCCCAACCGTTATGAGTGGCCGTATTGTAGATATTGATGCAAATCCCGAAAACCCAACTGAGTTTTATGCCGCCTACGCTTCGGGTGGACTTTGGTACACGGTCAATAATGGTCAATCTTTCTCGCCAATATTTGATAATGAGGCAGTTATGACCATCGGCGATATTGCCGTTGACTGGAAAACTCGCACGATTTGGATTGGTACGGGCGAAAATAACTCAAGTCGCTCGTCGTATTCGGGCGTGGGTATGTACAAATCTACCAATAATGGCAAAAGCTGGGAGTACCTTGGCTTGCCAGAGTCGCACCACGTTGGACGAATCGCTTTGCACCCGACCGACCCCAATATTGCGTGGGTAGCGGTTTTGGGACATTTATATTCACCAAACAAAGAGCGTGGCATGTACAAAACCACCGATGGCGGTAAAACTTGGAAACAAACGCTTTACATCAACGAAAATACTGGTGCGATTGACGTAAGACTCGACCCAAACAACGCCAATACACTTTACGCCACTATGTGGTACAAAGAACGCACGGCATGGAATTTTGTAGAAGGAGGAAAAGAATCAGGCATTTATAAAAGTACCGATGCGGGCGAAACTTGGAAATTGATTTCGGGCGAGGGCAGTGGCTTCCCAACGGGTGCGGGCAATGGTCGCATTGGTTTGGCGGTTTATCCAAAAAATCCAAATATCATTTACGCAATCATTGATAATCAGGCAAATAGACCAAAGAAAGAAGAAAAAGAAGATGCCAGCCGTCTGACCACAAAAAGAATGAAAACCATCACCAAAGATGAGTTTTTGGCTTTGAGCGATGCGACCATTAATGAATATTTGGATGGACAAGGCTTCCCTGAAAAATTCACGGCAAAGGCTTTCAAAGAAGACCTAAAGGCCGATAAAATCAAAGTACAAGATATTTACGAATATACCTACAATGGCAATAATGATTTATTCGATACGCAAGTAACAGGAGCGGAGGTATACCGAAGCGAAGATGCAGGTGCAACATGGAAACGCACGCACGCCGACTATTTGGATAATATTTACTTCACGTATGGCTATTATTTCGGACAAATTTGGGTTGACCCAACTGATGATAAGAAAATCGTAATTGTAGGTGTACCAATCGTGCGTTCGGAAGATGGCGGAAAAAGCTTCAAAAGTATTGAAAGAGAAAACGTACACTCTGACCACCACGCTTTGTGGTTCGACCCGAAAAATCCGAAACATTATATCAACGGAAATGATGGTGGAATCAACATAACTTACGATGATGGTAAAACTTGGTTTAAGGCAAATTCAATTCCTGTGGGTCAACTTTACCACGTTTCGGTCGATATGGCTAAGCCTTATAATGTTTATGGTGGCTTGCAAGATAATGGCGTTTGGTATGGTTCATCAACCAATTCGTTCGATTATAACTATGGTATTTTCGATAATGGTGATGGTTATAAATTTTTACTTGGTGGCGATGGCATGCAAGTACAAGTAGATTACCGAGATAACAATACAGTTTACGCAGGTTTTCAGTTTGGTAACTATTTCAGAATCAACAAGGCAACCAACGAACGCAAAAGATTGGAAGTTCCACGTGAATTAGGCGAAGCTCCTTTCCGTTTCAACTGGGAATCTCCGCTTACAATTTCACGTCATAATCAAGATATTATCTATTTCGGTTCAAATAAATTTCATAGAAGTTTCGATAAAGGCGATACTTTCAAAACCCTTTCGGGAGATTTGACTCGTGGCCGTAAAGATGGCGATGTGCCTTTCGGAACGCTTACAACCATCGAAGAATCACCAAGTAGATTCGGCTTGATTTACACAGGCTCTGATGATGGTTTGATTTATGTCACGAAAGATGGTGGTTATACTTTCACAAAAATCATGGACAAACCAAATCTTTGGGTAAGTGGAATTTCGGTTTCAGCTCATGCCGAAGGAACGGTTTATGCTTCACTAAACGCTTATCGTGGAGACCATTTCAAACCTTATTTGTTTGTTTCGACTGATTATGGTCAAAATTGGCAAGCAATCGGTACAGATTTACCAGCCGAACCAATAAATGTAGTAAAGGAAGACCCGAAAAATGCCAATATCATTTATGTCGGAACTGACAACGGATTATACATTTCGATGGATAAAGGTAAGACTTTCATGCGTGGCAATGGCGACGGAATGCCAAGTGTATCAATTCACGATTTGGTGATTCACCCAAGAGAAAATGAATTGGTAGTCGGCACGCACGGACGCTCGATTTATATTGCTGATGTGAAACCTTTACAAGCGTTGAGTAGCGAGGTTTTAGCTAAAAATATTCACGTATATGATTTACCAGCAATCAATTACAATGCTTCGTGGGGTAGAATGTTTGATAAATATGCTGAGCCAGAAGAACGTAAGTACAACATCACGTATTATGCAAAAACAGCAGGAAAGGCGACAATCAAGATTCAGACAGACAGCGGAACGCCGCCCGAAAGATTAGTTGTAAAAAATATTTCGGATGATGCCGAAGCAGGTTTAAATAACGTAAACTTCGACCAAGCGATTGATGTTGCTGCTAAAAGCGAATACGAAAAGTATTTAAACAATGTAAAGAAAAAAGAAGACAAAGAAATCAAGCTGGAACTTGCCGACGATAAAAAGATTTATTTCCGCCCAGGAAAATATAAAGTTATCATCGAACTCAATGGCGATAAAGTAGAAAAAGACCTTGAAATCAAAGCATCGGAGCGTCGTTCACGTCGAGCAATGAGTCCGAAACCAACCGCTTCACCATCAGAATTTGAAGAATGGTACGAAGAAATGGGTTTTGAAGAAACGAAGAAGTAATTTTGTAGCACAATTCGGAGAATTGTGCTACAATCCAATTTTAACCAAATTTTATTCAACCAAAAACAAACATGAAGCAAAACTTTGTAAAAATTTTAGGAGCAATCCTTATCAGCAACTCTCTGATGGCACAATTGGCCCCAATCAAAAGTATTGAAGGCCGTTGGGACATTACGATTACCAAAGGTGATAAAAAAGTACCATCTTGGTTAGAGGTAAATCATTCGGGCGTAAAATACCTGAACGGTCATTTTGTGGGCGATGGCGGCAGTGCCAGACCAATCTCTCGCATCAACTTCGTTGATGATAAAATGTCGTTTTCGATTCCGCCACAATGGGATAGAGCCGAAAAAGATTTAGTTGTAGAGGCAGTTTTAAAAAACGATAAACTGACAGGCACAATGAACACGCCAAGTGGTGAGGTTTTAAATTGGGAAGGAGTAAGAGCTCCAAAGCTTAATAGTACAAAAACGCCAGTTTGGGGAACGCCAATCAAACTTTTCAATGGTAAAAACCTTGATGGTTGGCAAGTGGTGAGTGGAGAAAACCAATGGGTTGTTGAGAACGGTATTCTGAAAAGCCCCAAATCGGGAGCTAATCTTCGTACGGTTAAAACTTTCAACGACTTCAAACTACACGTTGAGTTTAAGTACCCAGAAGAAAGTAATAGTGGCGTATATTTGAGAGGTCGCTACGAAGTGCAAGTAACCGATAGTAAAGGTCGAGACCCATTGAAAGACCAACTCGGTGCGGTATATGGCTTTATAGCTCCACTTGAAATGCCAGCAAAAGCAGCAGGAGAGTGGCAAAGTTTTGATATTACGTTGGTAGGACGAGTCGTAACAGTTGTTTTGAATGGTAAAACAATCATCTACAAAAACGAAATCCCAGGAATTACGGGCGGTGCTTTAGATAGCAACGAAGGTGAGCCTGGCCCAATTTTCTTCCAAGGTGACCACGGCCCGATTGAATACAGAAACATTGTTATTACACCAGCTAAGTAAACTTTTTTGTATAAAAGGTGTTATTTCTAAGGAAGGCATCGCTTAAAGCGATGCCTTCCTTTTGATTTTATAGCAACAAAGAATCTTCTCTTTATGAAAATACCAGTGAATATCATTACAGGCTTTTTGGGTGTGGGCAAAACTACCGCCATCAAACATATTCTTGCTAATAAACCTTCTAATGAGCGTTGGGCAATTATTATCAATGAATTTGGGGCAGTATCTATTGACCACACAGCCATAGACGAACAAGATGGATTAACCATAAAAGAAGTAGCAGGAGGATGTATTTGCTGCACGGCCAATGTGCCAATGCAAGTTACGCTTACGTCCATTTTACGCAACCAAAAGCCCGACCGAATTTTGATTGAGCCAACGGGCATGGGGCATCCCGCCAGTATTTTAGACTTACTGCAAAGCAAATATTTAAAAGATATTCTCGAAATCAGAGCAACAATTTGCTTAGTTGACCCACGTCGATGGGCTGATGCCAATGTACGTTCGCGTGAAACTTTTCAAGACCAAATCAATTTGTCCGATGTGCTGGTGGCGAACAAAGCCGACTTAGTAGGAGAGGAGTTGGCCGAGAAATTTAAACGTTGGGCAAAATCTTTGTTTCCATCTAAACTTTTGGTAGAAACCGTTTCTAATGGCGAAATAAATGTAGATTGGCTTGATATTGAGCCGTTTGTAGGTCGAAAGGCAGAGTTCCCGCAAGCACATTCTCATGAGCATCATCACCACCATGCGGAGGAAAGGTTTGAAATCCCCGAAGTTGGAAAACCTACCAAAAAACTCAGCAAAGGTTTGGGAATGTATAGTTGCGGGTGGATTTTCTCGCCCGATGAGGTTTTTAGTTTACCTAAATTACGCCAGTTTTTTAGTACACTTCAAGGTGTTGAACGAGCCAAAGGCGTTTTCCGAACGGGTAAAGACTGGGTACTAATCAATGCCGTTGACCGAGAGTTTTCGGTGCAATATATCGCTTATCGTCGAGATAGCCGTATCGAACTCATTGCCAATTATGATTTAGATTGGTTGGTGTTTGAAGTGAAATTGAAGGATTGTTTGGTTTAATAATCTAAAAACGGAGACTCTTATTGAATCTCCGTTTTTAGATTATTGACTGCTGCCCGAAAGCTGTTGACTACTTTTAATCTTCTCTTTCCAATGTAATATTATCAATCGGACGAAGAATCAATGGCACTTTTTCGACTTTTACATTACTTGTATCAAGCCCAAACCATTTATCTTCTGAGTTCGTAAAACCTTTAATGAAAAAGTAGGCTTCCATCGTGAGACGTTCCCAAAATGGAAGTTTGTTTTCGTTCGATAAGTATCTTTCCAAAACTACAAAACGGAAATCGCCAGTGACATTTTGTTTGTTCAACGATTCGTATCGACTTCTAATATCAACCTCTTTACGCTTCACCATTTCTTCAATAACTTTTCTGAAATAAAGATTGATTTTTTGTTCGACCCTAAAACCCAGTTTAAATGTTACCTTAATTACATCATCTGGTTCGATGATATTTACCTTATATTTCATAGTGTATGGCTCATCGGTAATATCAACGTGAATGAACCAGTAAATATCAGCACGTTTGGGGCGTTTCTCAAAAATCGAATACATCACCTTCGACTCAATTTCAGTCACACGGTGTGCATTGCTCATATATACTAAATGTGTAGCGTATTTTTGTACTGACTCATCAATGCTCAATTCTTTCAGTCCGTCAATGTATTTATCCAGTTTAACAAATTCTGTTAGGCGATTTTTAATGATATTTGAACGATACCAAATAATCATAACCAATGCAATTACCGAAGCTATTAATACTGAAACCCAACCGCCGTGGCTAAATTTCAGCATATTAGCCGCTAAAAATGCTCCTTCAATCAAAACATAAACAACTAAAAAGGCCACAATCCATGCTTTGTTGAAGCGATGAGTATAAAGATAATACGCTGCTAAAATTGTGGTCATCAACATCGTAAGCGTAATGGCTAAACCATAAGCCGCTTCCATATTGGCCGATTCTTTAAAGTAAAGTACAACCCCAATACAGCCCGCCCAAAGTAACCAGTTGATACTGCGAATATAAAGTTGACCTTTATGGTCAGAAGGATATTTTAAGCGAACTTTCGGCCAAAAGGTAAGACGAATTGCTTCCGAAATTAAGGTATAAGAACCTGTAATTAAGGCTTGGCTGGCAATGATGGTTGCCATTGTGGCAATGCCAATTCCAATCAATAAAAACCAATCGGGCATTAATTGATAAAAAGGCTTACGACCATTGAGGTATTGTCCGTGCATTGAAATTGCCCAAACCCCTTGGCCGAAATAGTTGAGAAGTAAGCATATTTTTACAAAAATCCAGCTAATTCTGATATTGCCACGACCGCAATGCCCTAAATCTGAATAAAGTGCTTCTGCTCCTGTTGTACATAAAAATACTGACCCCAATAACCAAAAACCATCTTGATGAAAAAATAATAAGCGATAAGCATGATAAGGGTTTAAGGCTTTGAAAATAGCTGGGTCATTAATAATCTGACGAAGCCCCAAAATAGCCAACATCGAAAACCAAATAAACATAACAGGCCCGAAAGCCTTCCCCACCAAATTTGTACCAAATGCCTGTACTAAAAATAGTATCGTTATGATAGTTATGATAATTGGAATCGTCTGAATGTTGGGATAAACAAGCTGCAAGCCTTCAATTGCCGAAGATACCGATACTGGAGGGGTAATGATACCATCGGCCAATAGTGTACTTCCGCCAATAATTGCAGGAATGGTGAGCCATTTAGCGTGCCGTCTGACAAGAGCATAGAGGGCAAAAATTCCTCCTTCACCGTTATTATCGGCTCTTAAAATCAGAATAACATACTTGAGTGTGGTTTGTAGCGTAAGTGTCCAGAAAATAAGCGATAATGAGCCAAAGACAATTTCATCATCAATTTTTTCTTTGCCAATAATGGCCTGCATTACGTAAAGTGGAGAAGTTCCGATGTCGCCGAAAATGATACCAAGTGTAATAAGCAATCCTGCGGCCGTAACCCTATCAAGGTTTTTGTGATTGTGGCTCATTGGTGTAAAATAATAAATTAGTAAAAAGTGTGCAAATGTACTGGTTTGTAGAAAATCGCAAGCTTTTTTCGTATATTTTTGTTGTTTTAATGTCCATAATTAACGTTGAAAAGGTCGCTTTCTTGAAAATGTATAAAATAAACAAAGAAAAACAAAAAAAATGTTTGCTATTTTTATACATTATTTGCAACAATTAGAAAACGATATTTAAAAGAGCTATCCAACTTTCCCTTTTGGTATTTGATAATAAAGAGGTTTATCGGTTTGTATAACTCTAAGAGCCTCTGTTCTGAAACCTCTTCTTCCTTCTTTAGGCTTTATTCTCGTAGCAGTCTTGTGGCGTTTCATATTAACAGTTTGCTAAAGTCTTAATTTAGTAGGTAGGGTGAATAGGACAGTTTTCATATTCTATTCATAGATTTAATATTCAAAATATTGTTCGAGATTCAAATAAAATATTTTTTCCAATCCCTCAACAACACGATAATCAAAATTCCAAAAATAGGGAAAATTTGTCATTAGCGAATAATATAAATGAGCGAAGTAATGCTCTTGATATTTAGGAACAATAATATAAATAGGTTTCAACTTGAAGATATATTAGAATATAGAAGAGAAAACTAAATTTTGGCATAATTTTTATCAAAGTATTTATAGAAGTTCAAAATCAATTTCATAACTTTGCACTCCGAAAAAGTTTAGAGTTAAAGAATAAAAGTGTTTTTTGAAAATTAAACTTGATTATCAATTGATTAGTCAAGTAAATCAGATAAATTAAAGCGGTAGTCGCACTATCAAACAATGGCAAAAAAAGAAAAATCAAGTCTTGAAATCATCGAAAGTCCAGAAGCTTTACAACAAGAATTCAACAAAGCAGAAGGTTTCTTGAAAAACAACCAAAAACTATTGACTATCATTGGTGGTGGTATTTTGGCAGTTGTATTAGCAGTAGTTGGATATAACTATTATACAAAATCTCAAGACGAAGAGGCACAAGCAGCTATGTTTAATGCCGTTTATGCTTTTGAGGCCGATTCATTGAAACAAGCATTGAATGGTACAGGTGGAAACGAAGGTTTATTGGCCATTGCTGATAACTACGGTGCATCAAAAGCTGGAAATTTAGCAAACTTCTATTCAGGTGTTGCTTTAGTAAAACAAGGTAAATACGATGAAGGTATTGAGCATTTGAAAAGTTTCAGCTCAAACGACCTACTTGTACAAGCAAGAGCCTATGCGTTGATTGGTGATGCTTACATGGAAAAGAAAAGCGTTGAAGATGCTATTACTTATTATAGAAAAGCGGCTGATTACCAACCTAATAAAACTTTCACACCAGTATATTTGATGAAACTGGCTACTGCTTACGAAGTTGCTAAAAATAACAAAGAAGCAATTGGCGTATATAGCGAGATTATCGAAAAATACCCAGAATCAACGGAAATTGGTAACGCCAAGAAATATAAATCCAAACTCGAAGGCACTGTCGGCGAGTAAGAACTTGGTTATGCAATAAAAATATAATCAAAGGGATAAGCCGAAGTAGGTTTATCCCTTTT
>JAIYBU010000156.1 GCA_027488335.1 Cytophagaceae bacterium | reverse complement strand
TAATGGGCTTCTTCCGAGACCATGACAGCGAGTTTCTCAGCATTTCCTTCTTCCCAAACATCGGTTGTGGCGGCACGAGCTGCCAAAAGTGCTGTTAGGTTTGCCAATGTTCCGCCCGAAGTAAGCAAGCCGCTGGAATTTTTATCAAAACCTATTTTCTTAGCCAGTAATTCGGATAAAATTCGCTCCAGAGGATTCGACACCAAGCCCATTTCATAAACCGCCATGCCATTGTTGAGTAGGCCTGAAAGCATACTCGCTATTGCTGTAATCGGTAGTGGGGGCGTAACCTGATGCCCCATGTAGCGTGGGTGATGTAAATGGGTAGATTTTGCAATGACATTCTTGAAAAAATCTTCAACATTTCCTGCTCCTTGCTCGTAATCTGCCTGCCAAAATGCCAATGATTCGTCGGGTTCTTTATACGGAATTACGCTTTCAAGTGTTTGATTTTGAGTAGATTCCAGATAATCAGCTAATAAATCGACTAAAGAATGTGCATTTTGGCGAAATGAATCGGGCGAAAAAGCCTGTTGAAGATTTGTCATTTTTTTAGAAATCAAAGTTTAAACCAATATTCCAATTAAAGTCACTTTTCGGAGTAATAATTAAGGGTTTTACTGCCTGCATTGAGATAGAAACAGGTAGGTTTTTATACGACCAAACCGCAATTCCCGAAGCAAAAAGTCCTTTAAACGGAATACTGTTATCAATGTAAAATAAGTTGGGTTTGAGTGCTAATTTTACTGAATTTGAGAGGCGAATCTTACTAATATTTGCCGAAAGACTGTAAAAATAGCCAAATTTTACGGCATCAATATCAATACCTTTGGTGTACCAGCATAGGGCTTGAACGCTGGTATTTTCAGAAATTTTGTATGTTGTTGCTGCTTCAAATTCTAAGTATTTATTGGCTCGTTGTACTTCAAAAGTCTGTGCATTTTCGGTAACGCTGGTTCGTTTAAAAAACAATGACCAGTTAGCCCCTGTGCGAAAGGTGAATTTTTTGTGCGGCAATTGTACCCTCAACCAGCTATTCGACACCCAAGGTTTGCCATCAATGCCGTAATTGAAAGCAGGTGAAAACGAAAAATTACCTTTTCTAATAGAAAAACCTGTCATGAGAGCAGGTTTTCCAAGTGCAAAAGCTGGTACGGGTGAAATCCCGTTGCTGGTAAGTTGCACATTTCCCGAAAACTGAATGGGATTTTTAACAGTTTGAACCGAATCTTTTTTATCCTCCGAAAAGGCCTCAAAAGTAATAAAACAAGTTAGAAAAGTAAATAATAGTGATTTCATTTGTTTGTTGACAAAGTGTAATGAAGGTAATGGTAATAGTATTTTGGCTCAAAGTTTCTTTACTCAAATAAATACTACTGTTTTTTGTAGCACAAAATAATTGCTTATTTTTGATAACGGAAAATACTTAATTTTAATTATTTGATGCTTAAAATGAATCAATAATGGATTTTAGAACGATTGAACATTTTTTAAAACTTTCGGAAACGTTGAATTTCCGAAAGGCGGCCGACGAAATATACATTGCCCAACCTGCACTAAGCCGACAAATTATGGCTCTGGAAGAAGAATTGGGCGTAGTTTTGTTTGATAGAAATAAACGAAATGTAGCTTTAACAACTGCTGGTGAATACTTTAAGGAAGAATGTGGACGCATTTTAGAGGATTTTGAGCGAGTGAAACAACGTACGTTTCAGATTCATAAAGGCGAGGGTGGTGAAATAAAAATTGCTCATTCGAGTTCGTCGATGCAGTTTTTGTTACCCAATATTTTAGCGAAAATTCAAGCTGAAATGCCTCTAATGAAAACAAATTTGAACGAAACAACCAATCTATATGGCATTAATGCCTTAATAAACCGAACGATTGATGTGGCATTTGGTCCAAATATGATTGTGCCGAAGGAATTAAATGCTCGTACGATTTATATCGAAAACTTTGTGATAATTCTACCTCAAAATCATCAGTTAGATGTAACAAACTTTGAGTCATTGGCACAATTGGCCGATGAGAATTTTATTTTACCGCCACGAAACGAAAGCTCTGGCTACGTAGAGAGTCTCGAAGCCCTGTGCCAATCGTATGGCTTTATTCCGAAAGTTGCTTATCAATCGGGCAATTCAAATACGGTTTTGCGATTGGTTGAAGCGGGTCTGGGAATTTCGATTGAACCAAAATCTGCATTGAGCGGGCAAAATATGAATGTGAAATTTATTGAACTAAACAACATTGCTTTGAAAGCCTCAATGCTAATGCTTTGGCTGCGTGGCAGAGAAAAAGACCTGAAGCCTTTCTTCGAGATTGTGGATAAGGTGTCGGCTAATTTTTAAGATTTGACTACTTGGTGCTTAATAATATTACCTAAAGTAGTCAAATCTTAATGATAGGACTAATACTTCTTTAAAGCTTTCAAAAGTATCTCATTTTCTTTTTTAGTACCAACCGAAATTCGGATACAATTTTCGCACAAAATAACGTTTGAACGAAGTCGAGTAATGATTTTTTGCTCAATTAAGTAATGAAAAATAGCATTTGCATCAGTGAATTTTACCAAAAGCTGGTTCGAATCTGATGGGTAAATGTGCTGCACGATACTCAAATCAGCTAATTTTTTATGCAGACGCTCACGCTCTTTTAATACTTGTTTTACATATTTATTTTTTTTCTCCTCCTTCCCCAAAGCAGCATAGAGCAATTTTTGGGTTACGCCATTAAGGTTGTAAGGGTACTTGATTTTATTCAAAATCTTGATGATTTCTTCTGAGGCAAAGGCCATTCCCAGACGTAAGGCTGCCAATCCCCATGCTTTTGAGAAGGTTTGCATCACAACCAAATTTGGATATTTATCGAGTAATTGCGTAAACGATTCTTCGTTAGCAAAATCAATGTAGGCTTCATCAACTACCACCAATCCAGTGCTGAAATTATCTAAAATATGTAAGATTGAAGCACGTTCGATGATATTACCCGATGGATTGTTGGGCGAGCAAATCCAGATAATTTTTGTATTGACATCAGCCGTTGCGAGTACTTTTTTCGTATCTACTTGAAAGTCTGGCGTCAATGGTACTTGTTTTACTGCAATATTCTGCACATCGGCACAGACTTTATACATGCCGTAGGTAGGTGGCAAAATCAATATATTGTCTTGCTGAGGCTCACAAGTGGCACGAATTACCAAATCAATGGCTTCATCGGAGCCATTTCCCAAGAAAATTTGATTTGGTCGTACTTTTTTTATCGTTGCCAGTTTTTCTTTTACAACCGATTGATAAGGGTCGGGATAGCGATTATAGTTTCCCGAAATGACCGAACCAAACGGGTTTTCGTTGGCATCCAGAAATGTACCTTCCGAACCCGAATACTCATCACGAGCAGATGAATAGGGTGTAAGCGAAAGAATATGTGGACGAATGACTTTACTTAATGAAAACATGAGACGAGTTTATGATTTACGATTTTCAGTTCAATAATGTATCTTACATCAGTACAATTTTTACAAATATTGAACGCATTTACTTGAAAGTTAAACTATTGATATTAAGTGTTTTATAGAATTCGTAACTCGTAATTTATGATTCATAATTACATTATTCTTGCAAACCAGACTAATCTTATTCTAACTTTGTTACAAAATTTCAAAAGAATCTTATGTTATCCAAAGAAAATATTGCCGAATACTTCAAAACCCTTCAAGATACTATTTGTCAAGCACTCGAAGCAACCGATGGTAAGGGAAAATTTCAAGAAGATAATTGGCAGCATCATAGCGGTGGTGGCGGTCGAACTCGTGTAATTGCTAATGGCAATATCATTGAGAAAGGAGGGGTGAATTTTTCGGCTGTACAAGGCGAAACTTCTGATGCTTTACAAAAACAACTAAAACTCAGCGAAAAAGCCGATTATTTCGCCACTGGTGTAAGTATTGTGCAGCATCCAGTGAGCCCGATGGTGCCGATTATTCACATGAATGTACGCTATTTCGAGATGTCGAATGGTATTTCATGGTTTGGTGGAGGAATTGATTTAACGCCACATTATGTAGTTGATGAAGATGCCCGATGGTTTCATGAGCAACTCAAGAATGCCTGTGATAAGCATGATGCTGAAGCCTACAAAAAATACAAAGAATGGGCCGATAATTATTTTTATATTCCACACCGCCAAGAAACCCGTGGCGTAGGGGGAATTTTCTTTGATTATTTAAAACCAAAAGATGCCACAGAAAAAGAAAAAACTTTTGATTTTGTAAAGTCAGTAGGTGAATCCTTTGCTCCGATTTATACACATTTGATGGCAAAAAATGCTCAAATACCTTTTGGTGAAGAAGAAAAGACATGGCAAATGTTGCGTCGTGGACGATATGTAGAATTTAATTTGGCTTGGGATAGAGGTACAAAATTTGGCCTTGAAACCAATGGTCGCACCGAGTCGATTCTGATGAGTCTGCCACCCGTTGCCAACTGGGTTTATGATTACAAGCCACAATCTAATAGCCCCGAAGAACGCACATTGAGTTTATTGAAAAAAGGAATTGATTGGATATAGGTAATGTTTAATTGTGAATGTAATAGAAATGCCCTCCGAAAAACCTTTCGGAGGGCATTTCTAATTTCCCTGTTAAACTAAACTACTTCACAGCCTGATAAACTCTTACGTATTCCACCTCCATGCGTTGCGGAAAAATGCTGTCATCAATGCCTTGTTGACCACCCCAACTTCCACCAACTGCAATATTGAGTAAGATATGAAATTTCTTATCAAACGGCCATTCCTGCCAAAGTTTACTTGGGCGATTGAATGTAAAATAAGGTTTTCCATCAAGTTCAATCGTTATTTTGTCGGGTAGCCATTCGCAGGCATAGACATGGAAATTATCCGATACATCACTTTCGGCCACTACATTATTTCCTTTGTTTGTGCCAATTGAGTGATTAAACGCCTTCGTATGAATATTTCCATGAATACGATTTTGGTCAAAACCTACGTGTTCGATGATGTCGATTTCTCCATTATCGGGCCAGTATTGCGTTCCGTAGTTTTGCTCAGTAGCCAGCATCCAAGCGGCTGGCCAAGTACCACGCCCTTTGGGTAGTTTAGCTTTTATTTCAATTCTACCGTACAAAAAATCGCCTTTCCCTTTGCTTACTAAGCGTGCTGAAGAGTAATTACGGCCTTCATATCTTTCTTTGATAGCTTCAATAATCAATTTCCCATCTTCCACACGAGCATTTTTTAGTTCTTTCGAGTAGTATTGACTTTCTTGGTTTCCCCAGCCATCGCCACCAATGTCATAGCCCCATTTTTTTGAATCAGGTAAGCCCTGATAATCAAATTCGTCGGCCCAAACGGGTGCCGATTTATCAATTTTATATTCTACTTCTACCGTTGGTGTAGTCGGCGTACTGACGGGTGCTGGTGCTTCGTTTGGTGTTTTCTGACAAGCTACGTAGAGTAGCAATACTGCCGTAGAAGTAAGAGTTAAGATTTGCTTTTGCATGAGCTTTAGGTTGAATGAGTAATAGATTTACGAAGTTACTATCATTTTTTTGATTCATTCAATAGTGTATCAACCATTAATGAAATTTCCTCAACTATTTCCTCTTTATCATCTGACGAACCTCTTTTTTTAAAGCGAATATTGCCTTCAGTATCAATTACAAACTTGGTAGGTATAGCTTCTACTTTGTAGGCCGCAACAATCTTATTATCAATATCAACTGGCACCGTAAAGTTAGTGTATTTTTTATCAGCAATTAGTTTTTTTACTTTTGGTAAATAGTCGTTTCCTTGCTCCCAAGTATTGATAAACAAAAACTTAACGTTCGGGTTATTCTTGTATTTTTCTTGTGCTTGCTGCATTCCAGGGAAAGAATTAATGCAAGGCCCACACCAAGTAGCCCAGAAATCAAGAATTACCACTTTGCCACGCAATGCGGTTAAGCTAATAATTTTGCCTGAGAGGTCTTTTAATTCAAAGCTTGGGGCAGTTTCAGAAATTATTTTCGATAAAATATCTGTTTTGTTTTTTTTCTTGATTTCACTTTCAAGTGATGTGATGTAAGTATCAACGCCTTTTTTGCCATTTGTTTTGATGTATAAATCTTTTATGGCTGTTCGTACCTTTGCAGTTGCTTTTCCTGCACGAATGAATGATTCCCCTGTTGCTTTAGCTTCGTCTGTTTGTCCAAGTTGTATTGCCAGTAGTATGTAACTTTCGTTTACTTTGCTGCTCCATTCTTCGGGAGTGTTGCCAACTGCCAATTTATAGTTTTCGAGAGCTTCTTTTAAGCGACCTTGTTTTTCGAGAATGGTCGCATAGGTATCTCTAAAAATCAAATTATAAGGTCTGTTTGAGGGTGGTAATCTCTTTTTTTCTAATTCGTAGATGTCGATTGATTTAAGGGAAAATACTTCGGCAGTTTTTAAATCTAAGTTTTTTTCTGCCATTCTTGAGGCGATACTGTTATAAAATGTCGAAGTTAGCTTTGCTTCGTATTTCCGAATCAACTGTTTTAATTTTGTGGTATCTTTTTTATCAACATAGACGTTTGCAATAAAAATAGCAGATGAAGAAAGTGAGGGAGAATTTGGGAAATCTCTCTCAAAACTTTCAAATAATGCAAGCTTTTTTTCAGAATCTTCTTCTTCGATTAACTGACGAGAGCGTTCTTGTTGAGCAAAAAATCCCTTCGGTTCTTTGTCAATCAATAACTTACGATATCTCTCTGCTTTTTTATTTCCACTTATTGAGTAAAGTGTCCATATCTGCATTAGTTCACTGGATTTTAAATCAATATTATCTCCATATTTTGTGGTTAATTCAGACTCAATGGTTTCTTTATATCCTTCCTTTTTGCTGATTCCAAGTAAAGATAAATACGTCATCAGAATATCTTTTTTTAGAGCAGGATATCTTGCAAATTCTTTTTCCATCAAAACCACTTGATTCGTCACATCTTTTGAAAACTTAAATAGTGGGTGTGTGTTTGCAAAACCATAGTTCATAGCTAATCCCAAATAAGCCCCTTTCACAGGGTTTTGAAGTGAATCATGTACTAAAATAACATATCCTTTATCTTTGTTT
>JAIYBU010000068.1 GCA_027488335.1 Cytophagaceae bacterium | reverse complement strand
TTTGTATTCCATTGGTACGATGTTCCATCATTATTTGATGTAAATAACTCCACGGTTTCATCAGGACAAATCGGCAGAGCTTTGTTGGTATTTATAATATTAGTAGGCGATGGTAGCACATTGACATTAATTGAGTTTGATGCTGCTGAAGCACAGCCATTAATGGAAAAATTGACTACGGTGTAGTTTCCAGGCCCACGTGCTACAATCGACTGCCCTCTTTCACCATTACTCCAAACATTTCCAGCAGTAATACTGGAGGTAAGAACAACTCCTTGCCCATCACAAAAAGTAGTACTTCCATTAGCTGAGATGGAAGGCAGCAAAACATCATTATTCGTTGAAAGGGTAAATGGTTGCGAAAAAACAGTATTGCCAACATCATCTTGTGCTTTAAATGAATAGGTACCACTGGTAGCTGTTATAAAATTTGAAGTTCCACCAGTACTCCATCTATACGTTGAATAACCTCCTGTTGAAATTGTAAATTTATTAGTTGTATTATTGGGATTACAAAAAATGTTAACCGTCGGCAAACTTCTTGCAGCCAAAGGTTGAGAATTATTGAAGAAATTTCCATCTAAATAATTATTCCAGTAATCGGCAGCAGCCCCAAGTCCGTCATTATGAAAATGGATACCATCAGCTCTAAAATTTGAACCGACAATTTCATCAGTTGATGGGCCTGGAAATACATTGGAGACTCGCTGAATGGTCAAATTTTGGCCTTCGAGAACAGCTGGAAGAACCAGTGGATTGCGAGAAGAACGTGCAACTACCCAAGCTAAATCACTTTTCTTAGCATCTGACCTACTTTTTTCTATGACAATACGTAGATTATTATAATAGTTTTCAGCACTCGAATTACCATCACTTTCGCCTTGTTGCCACAAAATAGCTCTCACGCCTGTACGTGTAATATACTGTTGTAAGGCTGCTTTCATTGCTCGATAAGGCATCCCAGCAACACTAATAAAAGTTGGCAATTCTTGTCTTAAATCTTGTCCTTCTGCCGAACGCCGCCAAACCTCGCAACTAATTCCTCCCAAAGCAGCACCATAAAATAAGATTGGAACATTTAATTTTTGGGTGAGTTTATCACCAAGTTTCCCCCAAAACCAAGGAACATAATTATAGGGAGATATTTTAGTGTTATTGCCCATCTGCGAAAACTGAAAAGGCAAGTCATCTTCATTCAGTTTAGGGTCATAAAAATTGATTGTAGATACCCTATCGTCGGTCGCTCCAATAGTTGCTCCCGAATAGACTGGGTCACCTTGGGCATTAGATTGTCCTGCAACTATAAAAACTTCCCCAACTCCTACTCTCTCAAGCGTTGAAGAAGTAACCACATTTCCATTTAAAAAACCCCTAACTTCAATATTATACCATCCGCCTTTGAGTTGGAGAGTACCGCTAAAAATGCCATTATTACGAAAATCTTGAATGGTATTCCATCCGGTTTCAGAGCCTTGTCCGCTCCAAACAGGCACTGCCCTTGCTTCTACTTTATCAAGTTGTTGAAAGTAGCTTCCAGCAATATTTACATTAGCCTGATTCTGATTATTCCGTTGGAAAACAATACGAGAAACGGGGAAGGTTATTTGTATTTGTGAATAAGATTTAAAAAAAATAATATTCAATAACAAAACTAACCAAATCCTTAAATAATTCATTCTTAAAAAGATAAAGGTTTACTGTTATCTACAAATTTACAACGGTCTAAGCCTATAATCAATACCGTAAATAGGAATCTTATCTAAAAAAATTATTTAGCGGTAAAATTCCACGCTTTATTCAATATAAACTCGTTTAATTACATTAAAATTAGTAGCTTTAATATTTATAAGAAATTCTCCTTTTGCTACCTCGGCCAAATTAAATGTCTTTCTGGTTTCAAAATTTGTTACATTATATCTTTTGAGTAAAATCCCCCTTAAATCATAAATATCAACAACGGCGTCTTTCAGGTCTTCTTGGGTTTCAATATTAATAATTGAATTTGGTGCAGGATTTGGAAACACACTAATTCCTTGCAAGGCTGGGTCTATCTTAAATCTATATCCACTTGAAAGTGGAGAAAAACATCTAAGCGTTCGACCTGCTCCGAGTTGATAGAGTATCGAGCCTTTTACGGTATAAATACCCTCACTTTTTGCTTTAATTATCATGGTCGAATTTGGTAATAAAACGTTATCTTTATACCATTCATACTTCACATCGAAAAGTCCGCTGGCAAGTGCTTCGAGCGTAAATGTACCAGATTGCAAAACACTTATCCCGATTGGAGAGGGCTTTACAATTACTTCTACCTCATCAGAGTTCGGAGAAATACACCCATTTTGGTCGACTACTTTTACACTAAAAAAGCCCGAAGAATTAATCGTTAAATCTCGTGTAGATTTTGAATTACTCCACAAATAGCCTTGACTTTCGGGTGCGGTTAGTTTCACATTCTCGCCATCACAAAAGAGCGTAGGCCCACTTGCCGTAATTAAAGGTTTGAGTGGTAAAGGATTAACTTTTATTGGAATAACATTTGAAATACTCTCGCAACCAAAGTCATTTCGAGCAGTAACCGAATATTCGCCTGTTTTCGATATTATCAGACTTGATAATTTATCACCTGTATTCCAAGTGATTCCATTACTTATATTTGAGGTTAGTTTTACGCTTTTATCGGCACAAAATAACGTCGGACCATCGGGCGTAATGATTGGCGTTTCTGGTTGTGGATATACTCTAACACTAATACTTTGCGAGAGTCCTTCGCAACCAAATTCATTTTTAGCTCGTGCAAAATATTCACCCGCTTTATTTACAGTTATCGAAGTATTTGTTTCTCCATTATTCCAAACAAGATTATTACCATTGTTAGCTCGTAGCTTTACTGATTTATCAGCACAAAAAGATGTTTCGCCTTCTGCGACAATCTTCACAACTGGTTTGGGTAAAATATCGACCAAAATGCCATTTGATTTGGCGAAGCATCCCAAATAGTTAACTTGACTTACAGTGTAGACTCCACTTTGAGCTACTGTGATTGACTTTGAACTCGCTCCAGTACTCCAAAAAATATCTTGCTCTACATTTGATGTAAGTTTTACACTTCCACCTTCACAAAAACTCGTAGCACCTTCCGCCTGAATATTAGGTCGGTCATTTACTGAAAGTGACGAATAATTAGCCAATGGCGTGTAATAAACATTTCCGAGATAATCAATGGCTCGCCCTCGATAAAAACCAGTTGAGGTTTCAAGCGAAGCAGTGTTTGCTAAATCACTAAAGCCGTTGGTCCAATAATACTCTTTGAAGCCATTTGGCATAAAGATTTTTATAGGCTTCTGAGAGTTCTCCGTATTACAGCTTAAATCAAAAAAAAGTGGACTTGATGGCGGAATTGGGCTTGCTTTTAAAAAAAAGTTTAAATCTAATTTAGTATTCCATGCGTTTGCCAGTTCTACTAAACCATTACCAAAGAAATGCACGCCATCAGTCCTTTCGGTGATTAGGTCAGCATCTGGGCCTTCAAAAGTATTGGGGTAATTTTGAATCACCTGATTTTGGGCATCAATTACTGGTTGATACGTGCCTGTACTTACTCTGCTCGCACGGCTAACCACCCAACTTATATTTTTGCCAGTATCAATTCTACTTCTTGAAATAACATACTCTAAATTTTGTCTATATTTTTCTAAACTCGTTCGTTTGTCATTATCAGTTTCACCTTGTTGCCAAAGAATTGCACGCACACCAAACATATTAGCATAGTAATGAAGTGATTTTTTAAGGTTTTCGTAAGGATAACCAGGCAAAGCAAAGTTTCCCGAATAAAAATCTTGTCCTCTTTCTCCATCTGCACTTTTACTCCATGCTTCAATACCCATCGCTTCAAAGCCCGTGTTAATAAACAAAATCGGAACATTGAGTTTTGTGGCCAAAAGGTCGCCAAGTTTACCCCAACACCAAGAGCCATTCCCAAAAGGGGCTATTTTAACATTTTCTGTAATTTGAGCAATAATCGGGAAGGGAGGCTCGGTTGTTTGTCCGTAAGAAAAAAAGTTTGTGATACAATTTACTCTATCATCGTTTGCGGGCGGATTTCCTCTATTCTCGTAACCCTGTGCGTTAGACTGTCCAGAAATGATGATTACTTCGCCAACTCCCACTTTTTCAATCGTCGATGTACCAATTATATTACCACCTCTTGAAGCTCGAACTTCAAGTTTATACCAGCCAGCTTGGGCAAATATATTACCAATAAACGTTCCGAAATTTGGATTAACCGAAATAGCTGTCCACTCAACGGCATTTCCACCATTGATTGGAATAAGTCGTGCATCAATTCTCTCAACTCTGGTCTGAAATGTACCTGCAATAGGAATTACCCCTGTATTGGAGCTATTTCTTTGGAAAATTGCTCTATTTACAGGAAACGTAATGGCTACTTGAGCAAAAATAGTTGTATGCACCAAGAGAAATAAACTTAAAAAAGTTTTTTTCATGGCGTAATAAAAATAAATATTCACTCAGATTATCAATCAGAGCTGTGTGTAAAAATATAAAAACGTATATCAGCAATAAGCATATGAGTGTATTACACAGCTTATTTTTCTAAATTTTGCCAAATCAAGTCTTTCAAATCATCAATTCCTTGCATTGTAACAGCCGAGAAAAACACATAAGGTAAATCTTCAGGAATTTTGGCTTTTATTTTTTTGATTTGTTTTTCATCAATTAAATCAATTTTTGAAATACTTAATACTCTCTTTTTGTCAAGCAATTCAGGGTTATACAGTTTTAATTCTTTGAGAAGGGTTTTGTATTCTTTCAATGGGTTTTCAGCATCTGCCGAAACTACAAACAGCAAAATTGAGTTTCTTTCGATGTGTCTTAGGAAGCGAAGTCCAAGACCTTTGCCTTCGGAAGCACCTTCAATAATTCCAGGGATGTCGGCCATTACGAACGACTTGAAATTACGATATGCTACCACTCCAAGGTTTGGGGTAAGGGTTGTAAAAGGGTAATCGGCTATTTCTGGTTTAGCTGCCGATACCGCAGAAAGTAGTGTTGATTTTCCAGCATTTGGGAAGCCTACAAGGCCCACATCTGCCAATACTTTTAATTCTAAAATTATCCATAACTCTTGACCAGGGTCGCCAGTTTGGTGATATTCGGGTGCTTGATTGGTTGAATTTCTAAAATGCCAGTTACCTAAACCACCTCTTCCGCCAGAAAGCATAATTACTTGTTGTCCGTCTTCGGTTACTTCACCGATAACTTCACCTGTTTCAGCATCTCTTGCGATTGTTCCGAGAGGCACTTCTATAAATTCATCTTCACCTTGGCGACCAGAGCGTTTTCCCCCTTCTCCTGCAACACCATGTTGTGCTTTTATGTGTTTTTGATATTTTAAGTGTAAAAGAGTCCAGTATTGAGAATTTCCACGCAAAATTATGTGTCCACCTCTTCCGCCATCTCCACCGTCGGGTCCTCCATTAGGTACGTGTTTTTTTTTTTTTTTTTTCCTCGACCCAGCACCACCATTTCCTGAAACACAATTTATTTTTACGTAATCAATAAAGTTACTCGTCATAGCTTAATTCAATATCTCAATGTACAATACAAGGGTACTTTAAAAGATTTTATTATTCTAAAATACCCAAAACTTTTCTGCTTTTTTAGAAGAAAAGAAAATTACTTTGCTTCGTCAATTGCGGCACAAATCATGCCGAATATTGCTTCTACTTCTCCTATTCCGTTAATTTTCACAACTTTACCTTGTTCTTGGTAAAACGGTAACACGTGAATAGTTTTAGTAAAATACTCATCAATACGTTTAATCAATTTATCTTCATCGTCATCTGCTCTCCCACTTACTTTTTTTCTTTCAGCAATACGACTTTTAATTTCAGACTCAGTAACATCTAACTGCAAAACCAAGTCAATTTTTTCGTTTTTACCTTCCAAAAATTTATCAAGAGCTTCAGCTTGAGCCACTGTACGTGGAAAACCGTCAAAAATAAAGCCAGTTGCATCGGGATTATTCTGAACTTCTTCTTCCAACATATCAATCGTGATAGAATCTGGCACTAACAATCCATCTGCCAAAATTTGTTTTACTTTTTGACCCAAAGTTGTATTCTGACTGATGTGCATTCTAAACATATCACCAGTTGAGATATGAGCTAATTTATATTTATCAATAATCTTTGCCGACTGAGTACCTTTTCCTGCTCCTGGAGGACCGAATATTACTAAATTGAACATATTTGTTGGTTCTTAAACAATTAAGAGGTTATTTTTTTAAAAATCGTTACTTTAGATAGTACGAATGGCAAAAATAAAAGCATTTTTTAGAAAATGTATCTTTTAATGGAAATAAATTATCTTGCTATAACAAAAAAGCCTAACTGATTTTCAGTTAGGCTCGTTTGAAAACAAGCTAAATATCTTAATTTTTCGGTTGAGCACCTCCGCCAGTTCCTCCATTTGGTGGAGTTGTTGTACCCGCAGGTGGTGTAGTACCATTAATACTTTGCAATACTTGAGTTGCTTTGGTATTTGTTGGGTCATACTTCAAAGCAAAATTCATATACTCTGTTGCTTTTGCAGGATTTTTCTCTACTAATAACGCTTTATAACCTAAATAACCATAAGCCTCAGAGAAGTATTTTGCATTTTTTGTATCGGCTTTCATAGCATCAGTTGATACATTAATATATTTCTCATACAATGGTGCAGCCAAAAATGTACTGTCAACAGTTGAACCAAGAGCATATTGCTTCGCACGAGCTTTTTGGATATATGGGAACATCCAAACATCCTTATATAACTCAATAGCTTTAGAGTAAACAGTATCAGCTTTTACAAAATTTCTTGCACGCATGTAAGCATCTGCCAAGTTATAATAAGTAGGTGCATCTGCTGGCTTTTTTGATGTAGCAATCATTTTCTCATAACGTTCAGCAACTTTTGTCCAGTTTTTGGCTACCTTATAAGTATTTACAATGGCTCCGTTATAATCAAAAGTAGAGTCTCCTTTTTCGATTGCAATTTCCATGTTCATAATCGCCAATGAATCATTCAATTTCTTATTTGCATCATCTTTGATACAAGCATAAGCACGGCCTAACATACCCCAATCTGAAGCTAAATGGCGTTCTTTTTCAGCCTTATTCAAAAACTCTGTGATATTTTTTACAGCATCAGCACATTCACCTTTTTCAGTTTGAATATAACCTTTCAAACGGTATTTGATTGGGTCTTTTTCTGCATCAAAAATTTGATTTAATACATTCAAAGCACCCTCATAGTCCTTGCTTGCTGTTGCGAGTTTGATATAACGTAGTTTTGCTGCAGAAGTTGCTTCGCTATTATCCAAGCCTAATTTCGCATTTTCAGCAGCTTGTTTAAACTTTCCGAATGTGGTAAATAAGTTACTCAAAAGAAAATAGGCTGGTGCATAAGTAGGGTCAGCAGTAATAGCCTCGTTTAAAAATCCTTGAGCTTTTTGATATTGCTTACCTTGGTACCATACTTTACCCATCAAAGTTTTGATAACAGCTAATTTTTGACCCATATTTGCAGCATTTTCCAATGCGGTCATAGCAGCACCTCCATCATTTTTGATAAGGTATGCTTTTGCCATTGCAATATAATAGTCTGGATTATTTTTTACTTTCTGTAAATCTAAAGCGGCTTGGATGTTTAAGACAGCTTCAGCAGGGTCATTTATCTTTGCATTCAACGCATAAGCTTCACCAATGCGAAATAATACATCTGCATTTTTATTTTTAGTGTCTTTTTTAATCAAATCAAAATCTGCTTTCGCTCCAGCTCTATCGCCTGAAAACAACTTTACAGTAGCTAAACCAACACGGTTTAATGGGTCGGGTTTCTTTTCGTTTGTTGCAGCACCTTTGGTAAAAGCATCCGTTGCTTTTGGTAAATCAAACTGGTCATCTTGTAAATTAAGGTAATAATAGCCCAGATTGAAGTAATTCTCTGCGGTAGGTGCAGAAGATGCCAATTGCTTGAAAATGGTTTCAGCAGCATTGTATCGCTCAGCCTCCAAATTTTTCAGTCCGTCCTGCACAGTTTGTGCCATTGTTTGGAACGACAACGTCAGCACAGCCATTGCTGCCACTGCCAAAGATTTCAAAATCTTGTTCATTTTCACTCTAAAAGTTAGGTTTACAGAATTCTTTGTTTTAATTAAAAGTAAGCAAAGTTAAATAAAATGTCGTTTAGATAAAAAAATATTTTTAGACACTCATTTTTATTCTTTTGCTATGTGTTGTTTAGACAGTTTTTTATTCGGGAAGTAATAAAAAAAAAGTGTTAATAATTCGTTAATTATCTGAGATATATTATTTCTTAAAACATTAACGGTTAAGGTAATTTTCCTATTGGTTTTTTCTCTAAAATAATTTCTCTTTGATACACATAATAAGGCAATAAACCTGACTTTTCGACGACTAATTGACCAATATAGGCACAACAGAACCTTATAAATGCACTTGTCAAGCCGTAACCTTTTTTAGTATGCAATATTACCCTACGTTCAAAAGGATATTTACGAGCTTTCAAAGTTGCAGTAGTTGGTGTATAGTATTTATCAGGTGTTTTTGTGTCAGAAATCCCAACTACATGAATGCTATTGATAAAATTCTGACTTTTTGAATCATCGATATCACTAATCCAATTCCCTCCAATAAAGCCAATAGCATTTTTATTTTTCTTTATGTACTCGATGACATCTTTATTTCCGTCTGCTGCAAAAATATTAGCATTGTTAACATCCTTCAATCCAAGTCTTTGAATCATATAATTAAGATTACTTGAACTACTGTTATCAAATACTAATTTTATATCGGTGTTCTTCTTTCCTTCAAACATTGATTTCAAATCAACTGGTGAAAGTTTTTTGATAGAACTTTCCAAATTACTAATGATTGCGACACCATCTAATGCCATCTTAGCGGGTAAATACGGAATATTATTGTTTGTATAAACTGCTTTTTCGCCCGCTGTGGCCTCCCGTGTTACAATTGCTATATTTACAGAATCATTCATCATCAATCGCATTGCTTTTTGTTCGGGCATATAAATAACATTAAGCTTTGCTTTCGGATAATGGGCATTGTATGCCATTATTTCTGCATCAACAATTGGCTGTAATGATTCATCTGCGGCAATGGTAATTTCTCCTTCATTTGGCAAGTCCTGCTTTTCCTGTGAAGTACATTGCGACAAAACGATTGCCGTACATATTGCTATAATTATCTTTTTCATTATTAAACTCCAGTATTTAAATCATTAAAGGCATAAAATGCAATAATATTGTATTAACGCATTTATTTAGACTATTTGCTAAATATATAAACACAAATATATTCAAATAAATTCTTATTATGATACAAAAAGTTAAAAATATTTAAACGCTAATAATGGAGATAAATGAACCATACCTAAATACCTACAAACAAAAAGCCACCTCCATATTCGGAAGTGGCTTTTAATATAGGCTTGGTCAATTTCTAACTATTGTTTTTGTAAGCATTATACGCACCCCAACCTCTGAAAATTCCATAAATAATGATTAAAACGCTCATTATCATAGCAACTCCATCGGAAACTGGAAGTACAGAACGCCTCATAAAAACATATATTCCCATTACAACGTAAGCAATAGCAGTAAATGCTCTGATATAAATTGTAATTTGACTAAAGCCTTTAGGTCTTTGATTCTGCAACATTATTCAAGAACGAAAGAGATTGGCATTGTAAAGAATACCCTTACATTACGTCCATTTTGTTTGCCTGGATTCCATTTTGGCATTGATTTCAATACACGTTGTGCTTCTTCATCACAACCAAAACCGATTCCCTTCAAAATCTGAACATCACCTAAACTACCATCTTTCTCAACAACGAATTTTGCAAAAACTTTACCTGAAACGTTTGCTCTTTGAGCAGCCGAAGGGTATTTTAAGTTTTTACCAATGAAACCATACATTTCTTTGATACCACCTGGAAACTCAGGCTGTTGCTCAACAGTTGTAAAAATTTCATCTTCTTTTGGTTGTTCAATCTCAACGGCTTTTGGAGCTTCTACTACCGGAGGAGCTGCTGCTACCTCATCAGATTCAACACCTTCCTTAGTTTCATTTGAGATTACCGCCTTCTCGATTTGCTCGGCTGGTGGTGGTGGCTCTTCATTCTTTACCTCTTCATCTGGCTTAGGTTCAGGTGGTAAGAATTTAATAGTTTGAACTTCTGGTGGTTTTTGCTCTGGTGGTGGTGGTGGTGGAAGGTCCAAAGGTTTTTCTTCTTGTTTTTCCTCCTTGAGCTTTGTTAAATCAATCTCAACCGCAACTTCTTTCTTTGCCTTTGGTTGGATTGACGCATAAAGCATAGGAGCACCTATTGCCGCCAAAAACGCCACAGTCCCATACAAAAGCGAACGGTTTACCGTCTTTTTGTATGTCTTCCTTAGGTCGTATGCTCCGTAGGCCTTGTTACGGGTCTCGAACACCATGTCATCTAAGGTAACATTGACATTATTTTTAGGGTCCATATTTATTTAATTTTAATCATTAGTTTATGTGATGAGACATAGACTGATGAATACGCTTAATTATTTTTTTGGAACAGCGATTTTCTGCTTGTATATATCCAACTCACCAGGGGTTGGGTCAACAATTGCATAAAGCTCTGATTTTGTAATTGACATTTCATCCAAAATATCAACAGTATTCTTATAAGTCGCATCATCTGTCGGCTTAATTACTACTGTAAATTTATCAGGAGAAGTTGCATTTACTTTTCCTTTCAAAATTGCAGTACGAATACCATCTTTTGAATAATCCGTTTCTATCATTAATTCTGGTGTGAGAGTTTTCGCAGATTTCTGATGATAGAAAATGCGATTGTCCTTACCCATCAAAATAGTAATAGTATTTGATTCCTTCATTTCAGAAGTTTCAATAGGCTCGTTATCCTTAGGTTTTTCGGGCATATTCAACTTCATCATGTTAGGCTTACTAAACGTCGTGGTGAAAACAAAGAATGTAATCAGTAAGAAACCCAAGTCAACCATTGGAGTCATATCGACTCTTGCTGATTGTTTTTTTGCCCGGACTTTACCATCACCTTTGCCACCACCACTGGAGGTGTCTATTTCTGCCATTGCAATACAATGTTTAGATTGTTTTAACTAAATTTTGTTTAAACTCAATTAGGAGCACCTTCAACACCAGTAATTAACTGAAATTTATTGATGTCTCTTTTACCAAGTTCATTGAGCACTTGCTTTACTGCTGGATAGTTGGTAGCAGCATCCCCTCTGATGGCTAATTTGGCAGAAGTATTAACTTCTTTCAAATAAGTGGAAACCCAATCGCCTAATTCACTCTTAGTGCTATCGTTCGGAATACCTGCCATCTTCACATTTAATTGGTCTTCAGGTGGTAAATTCAAATATTGCTTTAATCCAGCAATACTGATTCCGAAATCTGCTAACTTCTCAAAACTTTGGAGGTCTCCGTTATTTACAGAAACACCATATTTTTGAGCCATTCTTTGAAACAATTCTCCACGTTCTTTTGCGTTTGAGATACCGAAATAATATTTTCCTGTTGGGTCAATACTAATCGTTGCTACGCCTGTTTCGGGAATTTTTGTTTGCGAAATTGACGAAGGGGTATCAATTGTTACTGATTCTTGACCTTTAAACTGGGTAGTCATGATAAAGAAAGACAATAACAAAAATGCCACGTCGCACATCGCTGTCATATCCATGACAGGACCTTTTCGTTTTGGTTTTATTGCTGGCATAACTCCTTGATAATTTAGATTTTA